>CALJLD010000178.1 GCA_937982665.1 uncultured Planctomycetales bacterium | reverse complement strand
GCTGACGGTTTGCACGCTGGCTTCTGCGGAAATCCGTTTGCATTCATCGACGTACGGTTGGGCCGATTCATAGGCCCGCAAGTCCAGGCAATAGATGCGGCGATTGGGAATATCGCGCGGGCCAATCGCGTCCTCTTTGGCCGATTCTTCTTCGGCCATTTCCTCATCGTCATCATCCTCATCTTCGTGACGGAGTAATGACTTGCCAACGTGTCCTTTGATACCGTTGCGATCCAACACCCAATGCGCAGCGCGGGGGTACAGCCAACTGCAAATCACAACATCCCCGGAGATGCCTTGCAGGCAAAGCATCCCGGTTCCATCAGGCTTGAGATCGTACAAGTTGGGAATGACCGTGACTTCAATCCCTTTTTCAAACAGGAGCGAAGTCACAATCTCTTCTTCCAAAGCGCGCTTCTTGGGATTTGCGCTTTGTCCTTGCGAAACGACAACGGTCAATCGGGCCATGGTGATATCGCGAGGTTGAATTTTGTTGTTCTGAGTGGATGGTCAGCGAGCAAGCCGGCTGACTTACTCATTGAATTGCCCTTTGAGCGTGCGCTCGGCAACTTTCCAAGCATCCTGCAAATGTTCCAGGTATTGCTCAGGCGAGAGCAGCGGTGCACCTGGTCCTTCGATTTGAAACAGCCATCCTTTGCCGTACATGTCAACATTGATGGCGCTAGGGTCAGAAAGCAACTCTGGATTGAACTCTTTCAATGTTCCCGTCAGCGGTGAAAACAAATCGCTTTCGGCTTTGGAGCTTTCAATTCCCCCCAGGGTTTGGCGTTCTTGCAAGGCGTCGCCAGGGTCAATCGTCCAATCCAGGAAATACACGTCTTGCAGCAGCCGCACGGCATATGCGGAAAACCCAAAGCGGTAAGCCTCGGGAGTTTCCGAAACCTGTTCAGCCCACATGTGGTTCTTGGCGTATCGCCTGTCTGTGGGAAAGCGGGCCTCGAACTTTCCCATCATAAACACCAGTTCGTTCGCGGACATCAGGTGTAGCGAACTCCCTGGTGTTCAGCTTCGAAAAATGGCGGCAACAAACTGTCCACGCGGAGCAAGCCTGCCGGCGTGACGCGGATCTCGTCGCCTTCGACCGTTACCAGCCCTTCTTCTTGATATTGATTCCAAACGTCTTGCCATTCGTCCAGGATTTCCGCGTTGAACTTTTGACGGAAGTATTTGGCCGTGATGGCGCCCTTCTTGAGCTGCAAGATCATCTCACGGATCAGCGCCTGATGCGGCGTAGGCCGCATGGCCCTGGAAAGTGGCAGTTCCCCACGCTCCAACGCTCCGACGTAACCTTGCCACTCCGGTTGATTTTGATAATGCACACCGGACACATGACCAAAGCTGGCGACTCCGGTGGCCAGCAAGTCTGAACCTTGCCACAGATTGTCGCGGTAGCTGAAGTTCACCTTCGACGTATCTTTGACCATGGTGTATGCGGACGAGACCGAATACCCGGCCGCGGCCATCTCGTTGAAGGCGTATTCCACCCAGTCACGCTTGGTGGGCCAATCCGCAACGGCAACTTCAATTTGGTTGCCGAGTTTGTCTTGCGAGTACACCGTATTGAACGGCAGTTCCATCTGATAGATGGTCAGGCTGTCCGGCGAAAGCTCGATCGTACGCCGTACGCAATCCTTCCAGTTGTCCCAGGTCTCACCAACCATTCCGGCAATCAGGTCTATGTTCACGTTGGGAAAACCAGCATCCTGGATCCAATCCCACGAGCGGTAGACTTCGCCGGAGAGGTGCGCTCGCCCGTTCTCTTCCAGGATTTCATCGCTGAAGTTCTCAACGCCCAGCGAAAGTCGCGTCACGCCAAGATCTCGTAGCGTGTGAACTTTCGGCTCGGAGAGCGTACCAGGCTCGCACTCAAAGGTCACTTCTTCCGCCAGGTCCCAACTGATATTCGCTCGCAAGCGGTCAACCAGCGAAGTCAGTTGTTTGCCGCTGAGGAAAGATGGCGTGCCTCCGCCAAAGTAAACAAAGCGAAACGGCCGGTCTCCCATGACAGGCAGTTTGCTGACCAGTTCGATCTCGCGCGACAGCGCGGCGACATACTCTTCAACTTCCTTGGAGTTCTTATCCGTATAGACGCGGAAGTAGCAGAACTTGCATCGCTTCCGGCAGAACGGAATATGCAAATACAACCCCAACGGCGAGACATGGCCATCGGTCTCAACAGGCGGAGAGTTCAACGCCTGCTCAATCTCCGGCAACGCCTCCTTGGTCCACTGCGAGAACGGTGGGTAGTTGGAGATGAAGTAGTTGCCAACTTCGGTCTTCTTGCTTGTATCTGTGGCCATAAACTCAAATCAGTGGCGCGAAGCTGCGATTGTTTTTTCCGCCGCCAAGGGCGGCATCACGCGGACTATTGCTTCCCTCCGAAGCAGTACAGCGTACCATCCGCGTTGCCGATAATCAGCTTTCCATCGGCGACAATCGGAGAAGCGTCAAACTGTCCGCCGGCGGCATAATTCCAAACCTCCTCACCCGTGGCTACGTCCAATGCCGTGAGTTGGCCGCGAATCCCGCCGAAGTAGGCCCTGCCGCTGGCAATCACCGGCGAGCTCTCAACGCCTGCCCGCGTGTTGTGGATCCACTTCTCGTCGCCGGACTCCGGATCAATCCCCAACACCATTTTGCCTTGATTGCCAACAATCACCACGTCGTTGGTCACTGCCGCGGAAGAACGATACTCAAACCGCCGCTGCGGATGTTGGTAGGTCCATTCCTGTTCCGCGGTTTGCCAATTGATCTTGAAGAACGTGTGTTCCATGTTGCCAACAAACAAGGAGTCGCCCAACACCGCCGGCGAGCACCCGGTGGGCCCACGCATTTGCACCTTGGCAATCTCCTTGCCTTGATCGAGGTCAATCACATGCAGCTCACCATCACAGCCGGCGACAAAGGTGCGATTGCCAACGATCGAAGGAAAGCAGCGAATCTGATCGGCCAGTTGCAGCTTCCAAACTTCTTCGCCTGTCGTCGCGTTCAGGCAATACAAGAAAGCATCCTGTGATCCAAATATGACGTTGCCTTGGTAGAAGTTCGCGCCGTTGTCAATCTCGCCAAGTGTTTCGAACGACCATTTCGTTTCGCCGTTCGCCGCGTCAAGGCAATAGAACATGCCGTACATGTCGCCAACATAGACCAAGCCATCCTTCACGGACGCCGCGGCGATGAACCCGGAGTCCAAATCGTTGCGGACCCACTTCTCACCGCCGTCGGCAAGATTGAAAGCATAGAACGGTCCCAAGATGCTGCCGATGTATACGGCCCCATCATCAACGGCGGCCGCCGCCGAAAACGATTGCTTGGGGTACTCTTTTTGCCACAGGACATCCAATTCTCCCGGCAATGTCGAGCCGGACACTCCTCGGGCGAGCGAATCGCCACGGAAGACGGGCCAGTTCTTGGTGGGGTAAGGCACTTCGCTGCCGGCAACCGGCTGAGCGGTCGCGCCGTTCGAAGGCGCTGTCACAGCATCTTGCTGTGCCTGATCTTGCTGTGCTTCTTTATGAGTGCAGGCCCAACTGGCTGCGGAAGTCACCAAGACCAAAAGCACAACCAACGGAAACGTGTGGCGGATTTGCCCACGCTGGATGTGTTGACTTCGTTCGTTGTTGGAAGGTGTCGTCATGCTTCGCCTGGCTGGTCTTTCAAACATGGATGAAAAAACGCCCAGAATGCTGCAGTCATTCTATGCCGCATGTTACGCAACGTGCGAATCCTAAAGCGATTGTCGCAGCAAGTCTGTCCCCTGCAACACATTCGGTCGATCCGAGGGCGGAGAAAGCTGGCCAATTCTGTAATTCAACCAGCGACACAGATCGAACTGGACCGCAGATACAACAAGACGATCGCAAGCAATTGTTGCTTTCGCCAATCGGCTAGAACGCGCGTTCGTAAAGTTGCTCCAGGTCAGATTCATCTACTTTACGGGGATTAAAGTTGGCCGTCCATTGCTTGGCCGCCTCGACAGCCAGTCGGCGGATGTCTTCTCGCGGGATGTCAAACTCCGTCAGCCGCCCGAAAAGTCCCGCCTCCTTGCGTAGTGTCTCAATTCGTCGTGCCAGGCGTTCGCCGCCGGTGAGTTCCAAACCGGCCGAATCATGCGCGGCGCCGTTGGTGCTGATGGTGCCGGTGACGTTCGCCAACGCGGCGTATTCATTCTCTCGTTCCACAGCATTGAAGCGAACCACGTGCGGCAGCGTGAGTGCGATCGCCTGACCATGCACAATGTCAAACGCTTGAGTCAACGGATTGGCCAACGCATGAGCAGCGCCCAACATGGAATTCTCAATCGCCATTCCTGCCAGATGTGCTCCCCACTGCATAGCCGCCCGCGCGTCCACGTTCTGTGGTTCGCGCAGCACGATGCCAAAGTTGGGCTCCAAATGCCGCCAGGCTTCGCGGCTGAACATTTGGGACAGTGGAGTCCGCTTGGTGCTCACGTACGATTCCAACGCGTGCGAAAGCGCGTCGATGCCGGTCAATGCGGTCACCTGGCGGGGCTGCGTTACCGTAAGTTCCGGATCGAGGATCGCCACCCGAAACGCGGCCCGCTTGTCGCCGCAAGCCATCTTCACGTGCGTTTGCGCGTCGGAAATCAGCGCGAAGGATTGCGCTTCGCTCCCAGTTCCGGCCGTGGTGGGGATGCCAATGGAGAGCAACATCGGGCCGGTCGCTTTGCCAACTCCCCAATAGTCGCTCATTTGCCCTCCACACGAGTAGAGGAAGTTCACACCTTTGGCGGTGTCCATGGAACTGCCGCCGCCCAACCCAATGATCACATCCGGCCGGAACTCGCGCGCGAACTCGACACCTTGTCGCACGGTCTCCGTCGTTGGGTTTTCGATCACGCCATCAAAAACGGCTACGTCCAATCCGGCCTGACGCAGCGAACTGGCTCCATGCTCGGTATGTCCGGCGGCAACGATCCCTGGATCGCTGACCAGCAGAGCCCTTCGCGCGCCCAATTCGGCAGCCAAAGCCCCCAGTCGATCGACGGAGCCAGCGCCACACACGGCTCGGGTCTGGGGAAAGAAATCAAACGACATGGACGGAACAGGCGGGAGAAGCAACTGGGGGGATTTCACGCCAAGGCTGAACCGAGCCCAGGCGCGGGCTTCAAAGCGGCGGTGGCTTATTCTCGGCGATTCGTTCTAATCGGACCGCCAATCAGGAACCAATAGTATTCTACGATCCTTAACAATCGACAGAAGATCAACCGGCCGAAAGGGGTGTAGCCGCAGAATTTCCCCGCATTTGTCCGCTATTTCACACGAACGGGGAGAAACGGCCGGTCGGGTGGCCTCAGCGCACGGATTTCTCTAACTCAGCTTCGATCGTCGCTACCGTCGGCAGAGACGGCCCGAAGCCTTCTCGGACATTTCCGTCTCGCCCAATAAGGAAGTAAGTCGGCAACTGGCTAACCGCAAATCGGGCTGCGGTCTCTCCATCATCCAGTAAGACTGGGAACCCAAGTTTGTGATCGCTCAGAAAATCCGATAGGCCGTCCGCGTTCTGGTGCGAATGGACTCCAATCACGACCAGCCCCTGCTCGTCATATTCTTCCTGCAACTTGCTGACTTCAGGGAGCTTCTTGACGCAGGGACCGCACCAAGTCGCCCAGAAGTCAATGAGGATGACCTTGCCCTGCAACTGGTCTCTTGAGGGCATTTCAACGTCGCCCACATCTTCGCCGGACAATTCCGGCATGGCGTGTCCAGCCAGGGCGTTTCTGGTTGCTTCGACCGTCGACATCGCTCGCGCGGCATAGGTGGTCGTCCGCACAGCGACCAGCAGATCACCTTCGTCGTGACAGCGGGCCTCGCCACAAAAGACTTCCGCGAACTGACCATCGGCAAGTGCCATCGATCCGCGACCGTTGTCCAGGTCTTTGCGCTGAAAACGAATGAGTGTGTCAATATTCTCGCGATCATTTTTGGGCGAGGTACAGGCCCACAGCCAATCGTCGTGCTCAACTACGAACAGTCGACCAGCTCCGCAAGGCGATTCGCCCTCGGGCACCTGACCAATCTGCTTCCAATCATCGTCGCTGAACTCTTTGCGTTCGCGATTAACCCGCAACCGCCCCAAACCCTCGCGAATGAAGTAGGGGCCATACTGCACTGAAAAGAAGGGCAGTTGCGGGTGGACTTCGATAACTGGCTTCACTTGTTGATCAATCTTCGCCAGTACGATCTTCCATTCGAGTTCGTCCTGCTCGGCCACAAGCTTTGCCACCAACCACCCGGCCTCCTCAGATAGAGTTAACTTCTGGTCCGGGATGTTCAGCCCATCAGCCTGAATACCTGGGACAGCCGTCTCGCTTGGCAGTTCCGCAACGCTTGTCCCCTGCGCAAGGGCTTGGTGCTGGGCAGCGCTAACAAAACAAATGGCGAACAGTAATGGCAATAGAACTCTTCGCTGCGTTGCCATCATCGGCCTCCTTGCCGGAATTGAGGAAACTCAAACGGAGTTATTCGGCGATCCGTTCATCGCGGGCGGCCGCGCATACAAGCGAATTCGTCGGCCTCAACGTACTCATTGACGCTCTTGGAGTCATCACGAGTTGGGCCTTATTCGGGTCGGCGGCCTCAGCGTGCTGGATTCCCGCCTGCGCGGAAATCACCGAAAAGTGCCAGGCCGAATGATGGATGCGCCAGACAATCGTGCCGAAACCAACCCTAACCCTGCTCCGCCACCTCAACCAGCGTCCGCACCAGGCAGCCACTGGCGCCGCCGTCCAGCCATGGCTTGGGCTTGTCCAAAAACGCAGGGCCGGCGATGTCGATGTGTGTCCACGGTTTGCCTTGCACAAACTCTTCCAGGAACTTGGCCGCAGTGATCGCGCCGCCCCAGCGGCCTTCGCCGATGTTCTTGATGTCCGCCACCTGGCTTTTGATCTGCTCGCTGAATTCCGGGAACATCGGCAGCTGCCAAACATATTCGCCCACGTTCTTGGCCGCTGCTGAAACCTCGTCGCAGAACGGCTGATCATTGGTCATCAGCCCTGCCACATCGTTACCCAGCGCGACAACGCAAGCGCCTGTCAGCGTCGCCAGATCGATGATCCGGTCCGCCCCCTGCTCGATGGCAATGTCCAGCACGTCAGCCAGGACCAGCCGCCCCTCTGCGTCCGTGTTGAGCACTTCAATGGTCTTTCCGCTGCGGGCCGTGAGCACGTCGCCCAGCTTCATGGCTTTCGCGCCCGGCATATTCTCCACCAGGCCCATCAGCCCAATCACGTTAATCGGCAGCTTGAGTCGCGAGATGGCTTGCATGGCACCAAGCACCGTGCCGGCGCCGGCCATGTCACACTTCATGGTCTTCATCGAGTCGCTTGGCTTGAGCGAGAGACCGCCCGAGTCAAACGTGACGCCCTTTCCCACCAGTGCGAGCGTCGGCCCGTCCTTGCCGCCGCCTTTGTGACGCATGATGACCAGTTGCGGCGGCCGGTCGGAACCTTTGGCGACAGCCAGCATGGAGCCGGCCTTCTCCTGCTTGAGTCGCTTCTCGTCCCAGACCTCGCAGCCAAGGCCGCATTGATTGGCCATTTCCGTGGCGGCAACCGCAAAGCTCTCCGGGAACATCGCGTGCGGCGGCTCGTTCACCACGCGGCGGGTGAGATTCATCGCATCGCCGAAGATCGCGCCGCGATCGAGCGCCGCCTGACTCGCCCCAGACCAGGCGATCTCATCAAACGAAATCAGGCTCTTGGACTTGCGATACAGGTCCTGCCCGACGCAGCCAACAATCGCGCCGCAGACGCCGGAGGCGACAAGGTCATCGCTCCATTCGTCAAACGCAAAGGCAACCTTTTCCCGCTTCTTGTTGGCCACGGCCTTGGCCGCGGTCGCCGCGATGCTCCAAGCCGCGCCGCGATCCAAGGAATCGCTCTTCCCCAGCCCGACGACGACGATTTGATCGGCCTTGACCGAGTTTCCCGGCCAGAGCACGGCCAGCTCGTGGCGTTTGCCGGTGATTTCCTTCCGCTCAACCAGCCGAGTGATGGCTCCGCCTGTGGCCGCATCCAGCTGCGCCGCGGAGCCGGCCGGCTGCGATCCTTCCGCAAGCCCGACGACGATCGTATCGGCTTCCGTGTTGGCGAGTTCGTTTGCGTCCAGCGTGGTCAGGCGGAATTGCGGAGTCCGATGCATGGGACTTTCTTTGAAATGAGAAAGCGAACGGCGAATTTGAGCGGCATTTTACGGAATCGCCAGCAG
>CALJLD010000177.1 GCA_937982665.1 uncultured Planctomycetales bacterium | reverse complement strand
AATGCGAACTCGCACTCCGCGGCGCTTGGCCGCAACAATGGCGTCCGCAATGCGGTTATCGGTGATGGTAAAAACACAGATGTCCACCGTACGCCGCGCGCTCTGCATCAAGCCAGCAATCCGCCCAACGCATTCGTCCTCCGGTCTGAAAAAAGCCTCGGGTTGTTTGGTGTCGGACGCGTTGTCGTCACGCGGCGCCAGGGCTTTGACGGCTTCTTCCAGCCAGCTAAGCACTGCAATCGCTTCCGGGCTGATGAGTTCGGCTTTCGCCAAATCGAACGCGGCAGCACGAAACTCGGCTCGGCGTTGACCATCAGGATCGATCTCTTGCAAGACGGCTCCCACCGCCCGACGCTCTGACCGGCTCAACCGATGATCTTCCAAGGTTTCCTTGAGCGCGGCTTGAAGGCGATCCGTAGCATTCATAACGGGTGCAGTTTGGCTGGGTTCAGATTGAACGATGGCGATTGGTTGATTGGATTGCTAAACGGTGATTGCCATTGGAGAAGTGGCCACCGTCGCAGGTATGATAGTTAAGTTGGACCACACGGGGCACCGGCTAACCGATTTCAGGAGTGGTTTTGAAAGTGATTGTGGCATTGTTAGTGATTCTCGTTGGAACCTGCGGCATCGCCGGGGGAACGTCCATACCGCAGGATGCGATTCCGGATGAGGTCGCCATCGCCAACAAGCATTATCAGGCCGCTTTGCAACATATCGAGCGCGAACAGTGGCAATCAGCGTGCGCGGAATTGGAGCAGTTCATCAAGATCATCCCGATCGAATTCAGTTCGCACCACCTCCTGGCGCGGTGTGCCGCGAGGCTGGGAAAGACCGATTTGGCACTCACCGAGTTGGATGCCGCAGTCGAACTCGGCTACGAAGATCTGGCATCCGTACAAGCCGGCGATGACTTTGCCACACTGAGAAACCTTGAGACGTTCCAACAAATCATCGAGAAAGCGAAGCGCTATCGTGAACAAGAGTTTGTCCTCGTTCGCCCAAAGGGCAACAATGATGCGGACCCCGAAAAACGGCAGATTGTGCTGTATTTTCACGGGCGCGGCGAGTCGCCGCGAGCGACGATCTCGCTCTGGCGGCCGATCGCGGATGAGTTGGGGCTGTGCGTACTGATACCCAAAGGCACCCGTCCCTTCGGTCAGGTCTACATTTGGGATGCCGAAGACGCGCGGGGCAACGAACCTTGGAAGATCGATCGAACCGCCGCGATGGACAAGGCGACCGCCGCGCTGGATTGGTTGCGGGACGAACAACATGTCGAATGCGAAGCGCTTGTGCTCGCCGGCTTCTCACAAGGGGCTGTCGTCGCTCTTGAACTCGCCAGCGGCGAGCGGCAACATCGGCTGCCTGCAGATTCTCTGTTGCTGATGAGCGCCGCGCTGCCGGGGGAGTACGAATGCGAATTACCCGCTACGACACCAGTTGCGCAGTTTGTCGGAGAACAAGAACTATGGCGAGACTCCAATCGCAGTCTCCGCGACAAACTCGAGCGCCAGCAGGTCAAGCTTCGCTATCACGAACACGCCTGTGGGCATGATCTGCCGCGTCCCTTCGCGGAAACCATGGTCCCGCTGCTCCGCGACTTTCTACTACCGGCCGCAGACGACGCGAAAGCCAACCACTGACCTTGCCGTGATTGGGGATGATGGCAAAACTACGCGGCCATTTTTCCTGGCTGACACTGCGCGCTCGAACCCATCCGGCCTTCGGCCACCGTCTGACAACGGAGAATGGGAATCAAAACAATGACGTTTCGCTTTCGCAAACTTTGGCTGGTGATGTGCCTGACCGTATGCGGCTGCGCGACGACCTACTTTCCCGGCTTCGGTCCTGGAGCCGCTCCGTCACAGCCCAACCCCGTGACCATCTCGCTGCGAAACCGCGAGCTGGCCTTCAACACTTTGGTCGATGTCGTTGACGACTACTTTGACATCCGCCGAGAGGAACGCGTCCGCCTGGCCGGCGACGTCCTCACCGAAGGCCGCATCGAAACCTTGCCCGTTATCGGGGCGAGCGTGTTGGAACCTTGGCGGGGAGATTCTGTCTCGAGCCGCTCCAGATGGGAGTCGACTCTGCAAACCATCCGCCGCCGCGCGATCATTCGCGTGATCCCCGTCGAGTCCGGCGTGCAAGTGGAAGTGATGGTTCTCAAAGAACTCGAAGACGTGCGCAAGCCAATCTCAGCGACAGCCAGTGCCGCGACATTCCCACGATACGACACTTCGCTGGAACGCTTCCAGCAAACCGTCGGCGAGTTTCCCATCGAAGCCGGCTGGATTCCACAAGGCCGAGACTTCGAACTCGAGCAGCGGATCATCGCTCAGTTGCGGCAAAAGCTAGGTGTGTAGCGCACATGGGTGTCTTACCTTCGCGCATGCGCGCCGTAGCGAGCAAGACGGAGATTCGTTTTGTTGAGGCGCAACTATGAGCGCTGCAGGACACGTCTCGTCAGCAAACTACTTCGCTTTCACCTTTTGCTCTTCGGCTGTGGCGTTTTCTGAAGTGGTGTTGTCAGCGCCTTCTGCCGTTTCCGTTCCTGTCGAGCCAAGCAGCGTCATGGCTTGGTTGAGCAACTCCTGATAGGGCGCGTCGCCGGATTGCTGTTGCAAGGCGGTTGGTGTCGTCGTGTTTGTTTCCACGTTCAAAGCTCGATCGACCAAGTAAATCGGTCGTCCGCGAACCTGGTCGTAGATACGCACGACGTACTCGCCCAGGATGCAGATGCCCAAGGCGTTCAACGCGCCAAAGAAGCTGGCGCTCAAGATGTGCGAAGTCCAGCCGGGGATGGCGAGGTTGGTAAACAGCTTGCAGAACAACGAGAAGCCGGCCAGACCCAGGAACAACGCCAGTGCCGAAAGCCCGATGCAATAGAAGACGGTCAGTGGCAACGTGGAGAAACTGAAGATGGCTGTCTTGGCCAGGCGGAACAGCCCCCGAAGCGAAACACGCGGCTTGGCATCATACCGGGCTTGCCGCTCCACAGTGACGCCTGTTTGCGAGTGGCCAACCCAGCCACGCAAACCGGGCAGGTAGCGGTCATGCTCGCCGAGCGTGACAATTTCCCGCACCACGCGGCGGTCAAACAAGCTGAAGTTGCCGGCATCCACGGGCAGTTTGACGTTGGAAACCGCGCCCATCAGTCGATGGAAGGACGCAAACAGGCAACGCTTGAACCAAGACTCCTTGCGTTTGGCTCGCACGGCATAAACCACGTCATAGCCTTCTTGCCACTTGGCGAAGAACTGCGCGATCGCCTCGGGCGAATCCTGCATGTCCGAGTCCATCAACACGACGGCATCGCCTGTGGCGTGAGCCAGGCCGGCTTGCACGGCATTTTGATGGCCAAAGTTGCGTGACAGATGCAGCACGCGAACGCGGGAGTTCTGTTCGGCCATCAAGTCCAGCACGTCCGTACTCCCGTCCGTGCTGCCATCATTCACAAACACAATCTCGTAGTTCACGCCGAGCTTGTTGACGGTCGTCGTGATCTGATCCGTCAGGCTCTTCAAGACGCGGACTTCGTTATAAACCGGCAACACAACGCTCAAGGTTGTGTCTTGCAATGGCCGCTCAGGGCGAGGTTGAGGTTGGTTCATCGTTTTGCCTTTCGAGATCAATTGTTATGTCGTTGTTTTGGGAGATGGTTTTTTGGTTGGGTCTTTCACTCTGGCGAAGGGCAGCCGGCCGAGTGTCAAACCGACGATCAAGGCAAGAGCCGCCCAAGTGATCCACTTGCCGTATCGCACGCTGTCCGGCTGGAACGTGAACGCCACGCGCTGTGAATTGTCATCAACGATGCAGCCCAAGTATTGGCCGTAAACGGTGATGACTTCGGCCGGGCGATCATCGATGGTGACGCGCCAGCCGGGGTGAAAACGTTCGTTGACAATCAGCAATTGCCTTCCGGTGGCTTGCACGCTGACCTGAATCTGCCCCGGCAAGTCGATCTCGCACGTTGCACTGCCAGGCGTGCCGTGCAACTCGACCGACTCATTCAGGAGAGCGACCTCCGCGGGATCGTGAGTTGCCAGCAAGTTCGCATAGTCCGCCGGAGACAAGACGGCGGATGAGGCATCCACGGACTCGGCGACAAGCCTGGCCCGCGGCAATGGGTTTGGGACCGAAAGCCAAGGCGTATCCATTTCTGCTAGTCCGGCAATCTCGGCGTTTGTACCGACGTTAGCCACGTGAGTGACACCTGCGAGCCGCAGTGCATGGATGTTGTCCAGCGGCAAAATGTTGCCGGGTTCGAGACCGGCGTAGCCATCCGCCAATCGCGCGCCGGCAAGCACAGCCTGGTTTCCGCTCCGCAGCGGGCTGGCGTTATCGCCGTGGTCATCAACAACAATCCGGCCTGTAGTAGTTCCCGGCGCAGCCCGATCCAGCGCGGAAGCCACGTCGTCCGCAGTGGCTGTGCCCGGCCAAATGGCATAGCTCAATCCGTAGATGCCCAGATCAATCGCCGTGAACAACACGAGCGCGGCAATCGCAAGTTGTTTGCGAGCTTGAGTTCGCCAAACCAACCACACGGCCATACCGATCAGCAGCGGTCCGGCGAGCACCAGCGGATAGCTGGCAGCACGATCAGTCCGCCAGATGACGAAGATCGCCAGCGAAACGACAATGCTCGCCACAACAATACCGACCAATCCGCGCGGCTTTGCTTGCGGCGCATTCTCATTACGGCGCTGGCGTCCAGTGAGTCCCGCGAAAGCGATCGCCGCCAAAGCGCTTGTGGCCAGGTTGAACAATACGAGGTAACGCGCTGGCAAACGGAAACGGCCGACGACCGGCAACTTCATTTGCAGCGCATACAGACCGCCTGATTTTCCCAAACAAAGCAACAAGGCCAGTCCGGCAAAGACGCCAGCAACAACGGAAAGTTGGCGGTAACGTCGCGGTAATCCCCGCCAGTGCACAGCCAGCCAGATCAGCAACACAAGGGGAACGGCGCCCAGGTAACAACCCAGTTCGTGCGTGTTATCCCCAAAGACGCGTGTCTTCAAAGCATACGGGGCAACAAGTTGCGCGAGATTGGATGGATGCAGCGCGCCGGTATTCGCAAAGGCCGCGTCGGCCGTCTGTCGCGTGGATTGGGCAAGTGCGTCGTAGGTCGGCAGTAGCTGAATCGCTCCGGCGGCAAATCCCAGCAGAACGAACAACGCCACGTGAAGGAGCCGACGCCAGGCAAATCTCTGTTGCGCAAACTCGGCGATCCACATTGAGTAGCAAGCAATCGTCAGCAAGCAAAACCAGACGTATTGGGGATAGCCCAAGAGAAGTTGCGATGCGATCAAAAGCGCCAGTCCGCCGGCGGCCAGGATTCGCTTTTGCGGCGAGGCTGCGACAATCCCCAACTCAACACACCACAGGCAACACGGCAGATGGGCGACAATCGCCATCGCGTTGGGGTGCACAAAATGCAACAAACTGAAGCTGCCGAACGTGAAGCACAAAGCTCCGAAGAGCGCCGCATCCGGCCGACCAATCCGCCGCCGCAACCAGAAGAACGTCCCAGTAAACAGAAGCGGATAGGGAAGCAAGAGTTCACAATTGAATGCCGGCCGCAGCGGTAGCGTGGAGTACAGCAACCAGTGCACAGGGTGATAAACGCCAGCCTGGCCTTCACCGGTCAGATAAAAGCCGGAGTAAAGTTGCGGCATCCAATCGAACGCGACGCCCTGCTCCAGGCATTGGGCGTAAAAGGCTCGCACCGGCAAGTGAAACGCCCATAGATCGTCCGCGGCGTAAATCAACCCGCGAAAATGCGGCGCCGCGATGGCGGCAAAAAGCAACACGGCCGCCAGTAAGATCCAACCGGACCGCACGCGCATCTGCTGCCGTTGGCCTGCGCTTTGATGACGAGCATTTGCAAGCGGTAGTTCGCTTTCGCTTTGAGAGGTTGATCGCCAGCGCGCAAAGGGAGCGCGAAAGAGATCCACAGCTGCGCGGAGAATGGTCGAATCACCCGAACGCATCGGTTCTGCTGCCTGCACGAATTACCCAACGGCTACCGTGCAAACATAGGTTGCCAAAAAGCGACAGGTGCGAAGTACCTGCCGGGAACGACAGTGTGGGCCGATCATGATGATTGCAGTGAACGCAACGCATTTCGGCGGTTCCCAAGAACTTTCTGGTCGCATGAATCCGCAGGTTGACGACTCAACATTTGTACAGCAAGATGAAAGTTCGGGCTGCCGACCTTGGATTCCTTTGCTTGGATTGTTTGTCGTGTTTCCGCCAATGCCAACTTCGCGCCTTCATCATGTCATTCGCGAGTGGTTCGAAGGTCGTTTCGGCGAGCCGACCGAGCCGCAACGGCTGGCGTGGCCAGAGATCGCGGCGGGACGTCATTGTTTGATTGCCGCGCCGACGGGTTCCGGCAAGACTCTCTCGGCATTCATGATCGCGCTGGATAGCTTGTTTCGCGAAGCGACCGCAGGCACGCTCACCGACGAAACGCGCATCCTCTATGTGTCCCCGCTGAAGGCGCTTTCCAACGACATTGATCGCAACTTGCAGCGGCCACTGGCGGAAATGCGCGAGGCCGCAATCGCCGCTGGAGAGAACCCGCCTGAGATCCGCACTGCGTTGCGGACGGGCGATACGCCAGCCGCCCAGCGGCAGCAGATGATCCGGCGACCGCCGCATATTTTGGTGACAACGCCCGAATCGTTGTATTTGATTCTGACATCCGAGCGCGGCCGTGAGATGTTGCGCGGCGTGCGAACGGTGATTGTGGATGAGATCCATGCGCTTGCTCGCGACAAACGAGGCTCTCATCTGAGTCTTTCCTTGGCACGTCTGGACGCATTATGCGAGCGGCCGCCGCAGCGCGTTGGACTATCGGCTACGCAACGTCCAATTGATGAAGTCGCTCGCTTTCTGATTGGCGGCAACAACGTGCAAGCTGATGGAACGCCTGACTGCGCAATCATTGATGTGGGGCATGCGCGTCAGCTCGACATGGCGATTGATGTTCCGGAGTGTGAACTCTCCGCCGTGTGTTCGCACGAACAATGGGAAGAGATCTACGAGCGCCTGGCTGCGCTCATTCAATCGCACCGCAGCACGCTGATCTTCGTCAATACGCGTCGCCTGGCCGAGCGAGTTGCCCACCGCTTGACGGAGACACTGGGCGAAGCCGCAGTGGCGAGCCATCACGGTTCGCTTTCTCGCGAACTGAGGCAGTCGGCTGAGCGACGATTGCAGTCCGGCGAACTTCGCGCGATCGTCGCGACGGCTTCGTTGGAGCTAGGCATCGATATCGGCTATATCGATTTGGTGTGCCAGATCTCCTCGCCACGCGCTATTGCAACCTTCTTGCAGCGAGTTGGCCGCTCGGGACACTCCTTGGGTTTGATTCCCAAAGGACGATTGTTCCCGTTGTCTCGCGACGATTTGATGGAGTGCGCCGCGCTCTTGGGCGGAATTCGTCGCGGCGAGTTAGACGCTGTGGAGATGCCTGTCGCGCCGATTGATATCCTCGCCCAACAGATTGTGGCAGCTGTTGCGGCCGACGATTACGACGAAGACGAGTTGTTTGCTCTTTGTCGTTCCGCCTGGCCATACAGAAACCTGTCGCGATCGGTGTTTTCCGAAGTCATCGAAATGCTGGCCAACGGGATTCTCGCCGGCAATCGGCGTGGAGCCTATCTGCACCATGATCGCATCAACAGCAAAGTCCGCGCGCGGCGTGGCGCACGACTCGCTGCAATCACTTCAGGCGGCGCAATCCCTGACACGGCCGATTACCGCGTTGTTACGGAGACCGATCGCACGTTCGTCGGCACGGTCAACGAGGACTTTGCCATCGAGAGTATCGCCGGCGACATCTTTCTCCTGGGCAACACAAGTTGGCGGATTCGCCACGTTCGGGGCACCGAAGTCGTCGTCAACGACGCCGAGGGTTTGCCGGCGACGGTACCGTTTTGGTTTGGCGAAGCGCCGGGCAGAACCTTTGAACTTTCGCAAAACGTTTCTCGCTTGCGCGAACATCTCAATCAACGGCTGTCCGACGAAGAACATTCAGACGCGGCACAGCGGCCAATTCAAACGAGTTCGGCATCCCAGGCGAATTCGCAAAACGAAGACCAGCCGCATCGGGCGACAAGAACTCCGGATTCCGATCTTGGCCGCGCGTATCCCGCGACGGTTTCTTGGCTGCAGGAAGATTGCCAACTCAATGAGTGGGCCGCAAGGCAAATCGCTGAATATGCCGCCGCGC
>CALJLD010000176.1 GCA_937982665.1 uncultured Planctomycetales bacterium | reverse complement strand
CCCGGTTCTTGGTTGGCTTGCGGCTCCGCGCCGGGTTGACCTTGACCGCGCTGTTCGCGGCCTCGTTGTCCTCTTCCGCGTTGACCTTGGCCACGCTGTCCTTGTCCACGTTGCCCGCGACGCTGACCCTGACCGCGCTGACCTTGCCCTTGTTCTTGAGCTTGAGTTTCCGCTTGATCGAATGACGGTTCCAATGATTCGTATTCGACATAGCTTCCGCGACGTCCTCGGCGACCACCGAATCGCCCGCCACGTCCACCGCGCCCGCCGCCCGCTTGACCTTCCTCGCCCGGCTTGGCGATTTGATAGGCAATCCAGCCTGCGCCTTTTTCCGGCAAACGATAAGAGTTGACGCGATCAACGGTCAACTTTTCGCCATTGGCGAGATTCAAGATCTCCAACTTGCGGAACGGTCGCTCCTCGGCCGGCTTTTCTTCCTCGCGCGCTTTGCGAACTTCGTCCGGATCAGGCTGAAGAATGTACGCCGCGAACTTGGAGTCATAAGTGAATTGCACTTGCGTGCCACGCAAGATTGGATATTCGGTTTCGCCCTGGACGGACTTGATCGTTGCCGTGGCGTCGCCATCACCAGGACTCACCGTATAGGAAACGAACTTGCCATCGCGCGAGAGCGTTCCGCCGCCAAGCCGATTCCACAAATCATAGACCGAATGATCCAACGGCTTCTTTTCCGGAGGCGCGTCACTCGGCGAGTCTTGCGCTGCGGAATTTTGAGTGGAAGAGTCTTGCGCCCAACTCGGTGCGGAGATCGCAAGCGACCCCGTTCCCAGCAAGGCGACAGCCGTGATCACAAAAGAAAGGCGATGTGCGCGATATGCCGACTTCCGGTCGGCAGCGCGAGAGCGTGCAAGGGACATAGTCTTCCTCAAAGTCGGGCGGGACAGCCGCTGGCGACGCCGAGGCGGGTTTTGGCGTTGCGCGGAGAACGCGGCAAAAACGGCAAGATAGCCATCTGGTCAGGTCACAGGATAGTTTCCCCAACCGGCAAATTCCACCAGCAAACGCCGTTTGCGAGATTATTCCGCGCTGGCCAGGAACTGGCCCAGCCGGTCATAGCCGGTCGCCAGGTTGTCCATGCTGGCCGCGAACGAGGCCCGAACAAAACCTTCCGCGCCAAACGCCGCGCCGCACACGGTCGCCACGTTTTGCTGCCGCAGAAGTTCCAGGCAAAAGTCGGCGGAATTGTTCACTACCTGACCGCCAAATTTCTTGCCGAAATAGCTGCGCACGTTGAAGAACGCGTAGAACGCTCCGCCCATCTCTCCGTGTGAGACATTTGGCATCTCGCGGAGCCGAGTCTCAACGTACTCACGCCGTGTCGCAAACTCGTTGAGCATCTCGCTCACACAATCTTGCGGTCCTTGAATTGCGGCGATGGCCGCATGCTGGCTGATGCTGCAAGGATTTGAAGTCTCCTGGCCCTGCAACTTGGCGATGGCCGCGGAAACCGGCAGTGGCGCGATCGTCCAACCAATTCGCCAGCCGGTCATCGCATAAGCCTTGCTGACGCCGTTGATCACAATCGTTCTCTCTTCCAAACCCGGCGCAACGGTGGGAAAGCTGTGGAACGTGTGGCCCGGATAGACCAGGTGTTCGTAGATCTCATCGCTGACGACAATCAGATTTCGCCGCACCGCAATGTCCGCAATCGCCGCGAGTTGTTCGCACGTGTAAACCGTGCTGGTGGGATTGCTGGGCGAACACAACAGCAAGACTTTTGTCCGACTGGTGCAGGCTGCATCCAATTGCTCCGGCGAAAGCTTGAAATCCTCCTCTTCCTTGGTGCTGACAATCACCGGCACGCCGCCGGCCAGTTTGACTTGCTCCGCATAACTCACCCAATACGGAGCGGGGATGAGCACCTCATCGCCATCATTCAACAAGACAGTGAACGTGTTGTGCAGCGCGTGCTTGGCTCCGCACGAGATCACCACTTGTTTGGCTTCGCAGGCGATACCGTGCGCTTGCGTGTACGAATCGGCCACGGCCTGACGAAGCGGCATGATGCCGGCGGCGGGCGTGTAATGCGTCTTGCCGGATTTCATCGCCGCAATGGCCGCTTCCTGAATGTGGGCCGGCGTATCGAAGTCCGGCTCTCCCAAACTGAAATCAATCACGGACTTGCCGGCCGCTTTGAGTTCGGCCGCGGCGGTGGCCATCGCCATTGTCGCAGAAGGAGCCAGCGCGTTGACGGCTTTGGACAGTTCAATCTCCATGACCTTCAGTTCCTGGGCCGGTGAACTTTGCGATTTTGCGACCTGTGTGCTCATGACAATGTCCGTTGGGATTGCGTGTGCTTCCGAATTGCAGCTGCCTGTTGATATGCGGACTAAGTGGTTGCCGCCGCCGCGGACTGTTTTTTCTCAGCCGCGGCTGCCGGTTTGCCGCCCCGCGGCGCGAAGACCAGCGTCAAAACGGCTCCAAGAATCACCGTCGCCAAACCAACATAAAAGAACATGGGAATGACAAGTTCCTCGCCTTTGGAAAGGCTGATCGCCAGCTTGGTCAGCGTGTTCACAACAGGCGCTCCGCCAAACACCAGCGGCATCACGAACACCGGCTTGCCGCCAAAGTTGAATGCAAAGATCACGCCCAGCGCGCCAATTGCTCCAACTCCGCCACCCACCAATGCCCAGGTGATGCCGGTTCCCGTCCAGCCGGTGGTCAAGGAATATCCCTGCGTGGCCATCCAGGCGATCGGCAGGATCACCGCCACCAGAATGTAAGACAAACCAACACAAACAAACGGTCGCAACCGGCTGCCTTTCATCGCAGCCTGACCTTTGTGCAGCACTGGGCCATAACTTCCCCAACACAAGGCCGTCATGAAGATCGCGCCGATGATCATCGGATGATTGGGCTCAACCTGCGGACCGTGCGCGGCTCCGTGCGGAGCATAAACCAAAACCAACACAGCGCCGGTAATCACCAAGGCTAGTCCCAGCAGGAACAACGGGCGAACGTCCTTATAAGCTTTGGCGAAGACCATCGAAACAAACGTGTTCACCACCGGAGCACCGCCAAACACCAGCGGCATCACGTACAGCGGACTTCCGCCGGCCGCAAAGGCAATCACAATCCCCAAAGCTCCCAAGGCTCCAACGCAGCCGGCAATCAAGCTGGTCACCGTCCCGCGAACCGTCCAACTTCCTTGCTCGCCTTTGGTCTTCAGGCGAAGCATGGGAATCACCACGGCGACAAGAAAATACGCCGCACCGACGCAAATGAACGCAAACACGCTCTGGACAATCTTCTTGGTCTCAACGTCCATCTCGGACGTGCCCAGCGCCAACTGTCCGGTATGCACAGCCACGCCGTAAGTCCCCCAACTCAGGGCCGTCACGGCAATAAAAATCGGAACGGCGATCAAGCCACGCATGAAGCTCTCCCAAGGTAGATCACATCTGGAACCACGACAGTTTAGCAGGAAGAGGGCCCAGGTGAGAGAGGTGACACGCGCGCAACTTCTTGCCAACGGAAAAGCCCCAATGCTCGCCCGGCAATAAGCGCCCCGGAAATACCGCCTGCCCATCACTCGTTCATCATTCTCACAACCCACCAACAAGCGTCACCATTCCGCAAGCTTTGCGGCAATAACCAGTTCCGCAGGCTTCCCCCGCTCGCTCTGCAAAATTCTGCAAGAACTTGCAATTTCGCTCTTTTCCGCTGCGCACATTTCTTGCGACGCTCGCCGTGGGCAGTCCCGCTGCGCGTTTTCGCAACGGGACGAAACAAGTCGCGGCACTTCAACACGCGCAAACTTTCCACACGGGGCATACAGATGAGCAGAGACAAACAACGCATCTTGGAAGAAATCCGCCGCACGGCCGCAGAGAACGACGGCACGCCGCTAGGCTGGCGCAAGTTCCGCCGCGTCACCGGCATCCGCCTGGGCGAATGGTACGGCCCACTTTGGGCTTGCTGGAGCGACGCCCTCCGCGAAGCCGGCTTCCCGCCCAACACCAAAAAGCAACCGTTCAGCAAAGAATACCTGCTGGAAGAACTCGCCGGCTGCGTCCGCGACCTCGGCCGCTTCCCCAGCAACGGCCAAATGCTTTTCCGCTCCCGCCACCGCCAACAATTCCCCAGCCTTGGACCATTCAAACGGCTCGGTTGCAAGCGTCAATGGCTCGCCTGGCTGATCGAATACTGCCGCGCACGGCCCGACTACGCAGACGTCCTGGCCATCTGCAATCAGGCGAACAATGCCGCCAACAATCAGACTAACGACGTCAACCAATCGAACAACAGCGAACAAGCGGACAACATTCCACAAGAAAGCAACGCCACGCAAGCGAACAGCGAACAAGTCGACAACGTCGCGCACAATCTCTCAAACAACCCGCCCGCTCGCCGCTCGAACAACTCCG
Source organism: uncultured Planctomycetales bacterium (assembly GCA_937982665.1). Taxonomy (GTDB): domain Bacteria; phylum Planctomycetota; class Planctomycetia; order Pirellulales; family S012-138; genus CALJLD01. The sequence goes on along the minus strand of CALJLD010000176.1, from coordinate 4,814 downwards.
CAGGCAAACAGCCCAGCGGCGTCTCGCCACAAAAGAAACGCGGCAAGAAATCCACCACATCCCCGCGCGGTCACAACGAGCGAGCTTCACCCACATCAACATCACGCAACCGCCCAAAACCTGACGACGCCAATCGCCAGCCCACGCCCGGCTTTGTCTATCTGTTCAAGATGCAGCATCACTACAAGATCGGCCATTCCCGCGACGTGCAGCGTCGCAAGCGCGAACTGGCAGGCCAACTCCCCCACCGGCTGACCATCGTCCACGTCATCGCCACGGACGATCCGCCCGGCATAGAAGCCTACTGGCACAAACGCTTCGCCGCCCAACGCACCCACGGCGAATGGTTCGCCCTCACCGCGGCACAAGTCGCCGCGTTCCAGCAACGCAAAGTGATGTAGCGCACACCTCTAACTTGGGTGATGTAGCGCAGACCTTAAACTTGGGTGCCACCGGTAGCTCGCTACCCGTGCTGGGTGAATGCCAGTGCGCGGGTGCCAGTTCGAGGGTGCCACGGGTAGCTCGCTACCCGTGCTGGGTTGAGTGCCGCGATGCTTGAAATCAACCTGCACTCCAAACGCAGTGGGTGGCATGGTCACATCGCGCAGCATGGGTGACCATGAACGCGGTTCACCGCACAGCGTGCCTCGGCCAGCCACGCAAAGTTTGCCGCTAACTTACCGGGTAGCACAGACGCTCCCGCTTCTGTGTCGCGAGAGCGACAAGAGGAAGTGAGTTGAGCAGAAATCACATCGATTGCGATTCGCAGAAAACTGCGATACGCGAGAGAGTGATCATCGATTCAGTGCCAACTTTTTCCTCAATCCTCTTGTGCCTCCGGCACCCAGACGCGGGAGCGTCTGGGCCACCCCAGTCTTAAGTCGCGTGCCACGTCGCTCGCTACCCGTGCTGGGTTGAATACCGAACGACACGGCCAGGCTTCATTGATCGCTTACGGCAATACAGAACTGCACTCCGGCGGACTTAGCGGCAGCCAGGACAATTGCAACCTCACGCAACAGAGTGAGGTCCCGCTCGATAACCGACATTTCCCTGCCGAGGGGATCGCTTTGGCTGCTGACAATTCGCTCATAGTGACTGATGAGCTTGCTCACCGTATCAAGACCGTCCTCAGCCGCAAACCATTTGTCATCTTCCCGCCAACTTGGAAAGTCCGCGGCAAAGAACTCCCGCAACGGCATCACGCCACACGAGTTTGCATCAACGCCAGAGGCATCAACCCAACAAAGTTCCGTTGAGTCGATCTTCGCATTCGGATCCAAGCCAATATCGTCTGACAATCGAAGCCGTGCACGTTCAATACGAAAGTCGGACATTGCGGTTGTTCACGCGGTTGTTCACCAATTAAGTGGCATGCCACATCGCCCAGGTGGCGATCAATACGTTGGCAGTCGTGCCGCTTGAACTTGCCGAGCTCTTTCGTGATTCGTGCGCGAATTGTTCTCGTGATCGATCCCACTGAGTTGATAATTGTTCATGGCCACATCGCTGCACAACGTGACGACACTTCTTGCCCTTGCATGTTTGCTCCCATCAATTCCCGAGTCTGGCGATCCTCTTCTTGAGTTCGTCGACGCGATCCATCGTGCCGTGCCCACCAACTTCGTGTGCCAAGTCAGGCTCAGCTGCAACCATAGCTTCAAGTCGGTCGAGCTCTTGCTGCAATGTGCGACTTGCGACGACCCGCTCGCGGATCACAAATCCGAACGACGACCCATCTCCACGCTTTAAGCGGATGCGGACCGACCAAACATCGAAAACATGCTCACCGCCGCGATCAAACGCCGAAACCGCTTCAATCACGGAGCCTTGGGGCAGTTCCTTCGTTCTCGCTATCGACTTGAATCTCGCGAGAAGGGGATCGGAGACGGGCGTATCGCTCGTTCGATCCCACAGCAGGATCGCCCCGACTACTTCGTCTTCCGTCAGCAATGGTTGCTGGCTCCCAATGGCATCGTCAATGGCGCCTGCATTGAAGGCCTGAACTGCCTCGCTGAGAGGCACCGCAGCGTCGTGTTCTTGCGGTGTGTCGGTTGCCAAGCCCATAGACATCGCAGCCAATAAAATCATGTTTAACATGCGTGCCCTCGCTTTTTTGTAGGGTCGAGATTGGTCCGCTGCTCAGCTTTGACGCCCGTAGAATCTGACTAGTTCCGAATGTCCGGCAAAATTACAATTCGACGGTGATGTAGGCAGGGTGTCATGCCAAACTCGTCTTGAGCATGAGTCTGCTCCACAAGCGGTGTTGACTGTGAACGCCGCTCATGTCTTCGTGCAATGGCAGCTTTGGATATTTGACGACGGCTGCGTCCTTGCGTTGAGCGTAACTCACCTGCTCAAGCACGCGTGAGCAGGGCACCAAGCCCATTCTCAAGTGCGCAATGGAGTCCACTAAACCGGTCCCATGCAACTAAACCAGCCCTTGCAACTTAGGCCGAGTCGCCTTCCATCACGTCGCCGGGCGTGAGCTGGTTGGGAGATTCCAGATCGGCTTCGTCGTCATCGTCAAAAGCGTCAACGCCGAGTTCGCCGCTGTTGGCCTTTTGGTTGGCTTCATTCGCACGGTTGGCTTTGCGTCTGGCGGCGAACTTGCGATTGACGACGGAGAACGAGAGTTGCTCCAACTCGATGGCGAGGTCCACGCCGACCTGGCTCACGTTGGCCGGCAGCGAAATGGTGACCGGAGCAAAGTTGAGAATGCCTTCGATGCCGGCTTCGACAAGTTGATCGGCAACTTTTTGGGCTGCGGGGGCCGGCACGGCGATAATCGCCAGTTTGATGTTCCTCTCCGGAACCATCTTGCCAAGCTTCTCCATGGCGAAGACGGGAACCTCGCCGATGGACTTGCCTTCCATGTTCGGGTCGGCGTCAAACGCGGCGATGACGCGAAAGCCTTGCTGCTCGAAGCCGCCATAGCCCAACAACGCGCGACCGAGGTTACCGGCACCGATCAACGCGACGTTCCAGCTTTCGTCCGTGGCCAGGATCTTGCGAATGGCCGTGACCAACTCTTCGCAACGATAGCCAATGCCGGGGTATCCGAAGTGACCGAAGTACGCGAGGTCTTTGCGGACCTGAGCGTCCGTGAAGCCCAACAGCCGGCCAAGTTGACTGGAGCTGATGGTGACCTGGCCATCTCGGAGCAGGTGCTGCAGCTCGCGCAAATAGAAGCTCAAGCGATTGACCACCGCTTTGGGAACTTGAGCCGGGGCTGCTTCCGCAACGCGTTTCTTGGGTGGCGTGGCCATAAGCTGTTGCTTTGTCTCGGTGATCGTCTGGGCCGATGCGTTTTCTCGCGCGTTTGCGCAAGAAAAAAGACACGGAAGACCGTGCCTTTTACTCTATACGTATGATCTGTGCGCGGCAAGATTTGCTGTCTGGCGAGCAAAGCGAAGGCACTTAAGCTGTTCTTAACAAACGGCTTACGCAAACAGGCTGCGCGGCTGCCTTACTGGCCTGCATCACTTGTTCAAGTAGCTGCCGTCATCCAGATACACCATGCCGGAAGTTGTGTTGTACAGCCAACCAGCGTCAGCCGCGCCACTGGCGGCGCCCGGCGGATCAGTCGCGGTGGTTCGGACCGTGTTGGCATTCGTGAATGGATTGTCCGGTATGAACTGCAGATACGGCCCCAAGGTTCCACCAGAAGAACCGGATGCATCCGTTTTGATGAGCAATTCGCCAAGCGATGCGCTGGGCAACAGCCCATTATGCTGGACGCGATAGAGTTGAATCTGGCCACGAAGCGTTCGCAGATTCATCAAGGCGGTGCTCTCTCGGGCATCTGACGACGAGTCCGTGAATTGCGGAATGATGGCCGCGGCCAGGATCGCCATGATCACGACCACGATCAAAACCTCGACGAGCGTAAAGCCTTTGGTTTGTTGCCGTAACATCTTTTCTTATCCCATAGGTGTGCCGCTAGGGCATGAAACAGGGGTGGGGCACGGTGCCGAAATACAGCGCCCTACAGGTTTCCTAGCTTATGCACGGGCGGGGTCAAATTGATCGGAAGCGGAATTCCAAGTTGGTGAGATGCCGGCGTTGGACCGCAATCGGAGTATTCGATTCAAGCAGCATAGACGCGCCAAACTGGCTGCTCGCGCGCTGATGGAATTCTCCGCATAAGCGCTCTCTTCTAACAAAAAATACGCAGTCTCGATCACCGGCCGCGTCTTCTCGATCTATGTATCTAAGTCAGTCTTTGCAGATTGCCATCATGCCAGCAAACGGCCGGACAAATCGTTCCGGTTATGCGGGCGAGGTCGGATCAAATTGTGATTCCACTGCTGCAATTTAGTGAAACTGACTGAATTGGGGCATTTTTCAATACCGAAGTAAATCAGGGTGACTAGGCCATCCTGGCTGGCTTATCAACGTTCAAGACCTTTGGAGGAGACGTATCATGAAAAGGTTGTTCGCAGCGCCGTTGCTGGCCGTCCTGTGGGCGGTCGTGACTGCGGGCGCCGCTGACGCCGGCTATTGCGGCGCGGCTAAGTACCGCTGTTGCTCTGCTGGCGGCGCGCTCTCTTATGAGCACAGCAAGCAATGCTGTTACACGGTAATGAAGAATTGCCGTGAAGTCGTTTACGAGAAGCAGGACTACACCTGCTTCAAGACCGTCTATGAGACGGTTTGCGAAGATCGCGTTGTCGATTGCGTCAAGTACGTACCGGAAGTCCAAACGCGCGAATGCAACTACACGGTGTGCAAGCCGGTGTATGAGACTCGGACGAAAGACATCTGCTACACGGTCTGCAAGCCCGTCTACGAGACTCGTCAGCGAGTTTGCA
>CALJLD010000175.1 GCA_937982665.1 uncultured Planctomycetales bacterium | reverse complement strand
CGCGCGCAAGCCGCCCGCAGTAACGCGCCATCGCAGCACAAACATCGCCGTCGTTCTCATTGGGCAGATTCGTGTAGCAATGGTAGCCCAACAAGCGAAAGTCTTGACTCACGCCGATCAACTGCCGCGCGATGACTTGCCCGTCCGCTCCCCGCATATAGATCACGTGCTTATTGACGTCATGTGCGTTCGCCAATGCAGAGCTGCAAGCGGAACCACCAATGCTCAAACATGTTTGGAAATAGGTCCCCATCAACAGGATTTCAAACGGATCGGACTCCACGGCGATTTTGACCTGCCGCCCGTTAATCGTCTCCTCCACGGCGAGCGCGTCCAGCCAGGCGTTGACATTGATGCCTTGTCGCCGGGCGCGGCTCAGCCAATCCTTGTTTGCCCGCAGCCGGCGTTTGTATGGCTGCTTGCAAACCTTGTGGAGCTGCAGCACGTCCTTGAGGACCTTGCGGCGTTTCTCTTCCAGGCAGATCAGCCATTGCGCGAAGTTTCCTGCCCGAGCCACGCTGAACTCCGGCGGCAATGGAACGCCCACGTTGCTGTTCCAATAACCAACAACGGCATCACGCGCAACTTTCTTAAGTGCGTCCAGTGCCAGGCGAAGACAACTTTGCGCAGCGGCGCGCCGCACTTTTTGCGTGGAAAGGTGCACGCGGCCACTTCAGTAGATTGCAGGTTGTTCAATCGCAAACGCTGCACCGGGTTGATGACATCGCGCTCAGCAAGCCCGTGCAAATACTCCCACTCCTTGGCGCGGCGTGCGGGATTCTCGACAAGGCGATTGAGCGACTTCGGAATCGTCGGCGGCGATTCTCCAATCTCTTGATACGCAAAAATACGCCGCAGCCACTTGGCGACCGATCGGAAGTTTTCGTGATCGTACTGTGAACCGGCTGCTTCCTTGGGAACCGCAGGAGCTGCCCAAAGGCGAAACTTCTTGTCAGCGGCCAAGACCTTCACTGTTGGCAGCAACTGCTTGAGCAACGCTTTGGCAATCAAGTCCGTCGCGCGCGGCGGCAAACTCTCTCGCAAAAACGGTTCACACCAACGGCACAATCGCAAAACTGCGTCGCGGGTTTCGGTGGATTCAACAGCGTAAAAGACGCTCTCGATTTCGCTCCGTTGTAGTTGCAGCTCTTTCAAGCGTCCGACCACCTGCCGCGCCCAGGCAATGGAATTGCTCTTGTGAATGGGGATTGTTCCCAACAGATCCTGCTCTTGCATCCATTGAATATCCGGCAGCGAAACACCCTGCTCCAGCAAGCCGCCAATCTCCACGAGCTCGAAATAGCACAGCGGCGATTCGAGTTGCTCGATCGTTTGCAACAACTTGCCATACTTTGGCTTCTTCGAATACTGGAACAGCGCTTGCATACAGTCCTTGAGCGGGTGGCCTTCGCCCAACGCAGTGGACGACTCAACAAGCGAACGAATGTACGAACCTGGTAGCGCCACTCTTGAGCCATCACAGATGGCCAGGCTGGCCAAACCGCAAACGGCCCTGCCAAAGCTCCGGTGGGAATAGTGGGCCAACAACTCTTCGCATGCATTCAGCAAGTGATCGCAATGCTCGCGGAAGCTTCGCACTCGCGCACGCGCGGATAACTTGCCCGCGGTGACGAGTTGCGGTGACGCCGAAATGATGAGTTCGTACAGTTCCAGTCGCAGGTGAACCTGGTACTCGGCTTCGCTGCGTTTCCGCAATACTTGCAGGCTTTTGAAAAGGCTCCGCAATTCTTTGATCTGGTCGCGCTCCACTGGTAAATCCAAAAGCGGACCAATGCCAACCAGGAATCGTTGCAGGGTCTTGTGACCGCCAATCCACAGCACAACCCTGGCAAGCCAGGCAAGAGTCGGCGGGAGATTGTGCGTCTTGAGCAGTCCGGCCAGTGTTTGCTCGTCTGCGGACAACAAGGCATAGGGGGATTGTTCGCAATCGTCGCGACGCTCCAATTGCCGCAACGCCTGATGCCAGGAAGACAATCGCTCGCGGAGCCGTTCAATCTCACCCAACTCGCCGGCGATCTTCTTGCGGCGTTGCTTGGATGGCTTCAGCCGGCGAATCTCCAGGTCGAGCGCTAGCTCCCAACGTTTCAACGCCCGGGAACAAGTCTGGAGCGATCGTATTGTGAGTTCGCCTTCGCACGGCACCGCGAAGCCAAGTTCCGCAGGCGTTGGAGATTCCACCATGCTGGGGAGTTTGCGAATCCGCATCAACCGCTTGAACAAAGTTTCAATTTGCGGCATGCCGCGCACCAGCATGATGCGGCCATCGGTTGTGACAAACCCGCGCGCATGCAGGGCCCGGGCAATCGCCTGATCTCTTTGATAAGCGTTGCGGTGCTCAGCGGATTTCTTGCGACTTGATCTCACTTGCTTCGTTCCCTTAAATGCGAGCGCGCAGCGCGAGCGGGCAGTTCTTTGTTCGCTGACTGCGCAAAACTCGCGCACGTGTGCGCGGACACTCATCCCTTGTAAGCGCAGGCTTCAATCGCATCTGCGCTTAGTGCGACCAGCTGTTTAGGAAGCTCAGTGGTAGTTGGTCAGTCGCATCGATCTTTTGTGAGAAGAGCGTTTGAGCTGCAAATGTGCGAAGGCTGCTGCCATCGCCAAGAAAGGAGATCGGGCCGGCAGGAGAAGTGTTTCAGACCGGCTGCCGGTCTTGGAGACACGGCTCTCGATGTGAGGTTCGCGCAGCTTGAGATAAGGGAACTTTCGCGAAAGAAGGCCCCAAAGAAAGCCTTGCACGCTGCGCAGGAAATCTTGTAGCAAGAATTCTGTGCAAAGCTGTGATGTGTTCAGCGCAAAAGAAAAACCGCCTGAAGCGCGGTTGCGCTCCAGGCGGCGGAGTTTTCCAACGGGCGGGGACGACCGTGGATTAGTTACGGATGATCCGGCTGGCCGGACGGATGTACATCGGATAGCGGGCCGAAGCCGAAGGATCAGCGACCGGGGCCGGGGGCACCGGGGCGGGTTGATCGCCAGCGGGCAGGTCCGTGGGACCATAGTGGTAGTCGCCACCGCCGCAGCCACAGGAATCGTAGCCACAGCTGTTGCAGCCGCCGCAGCCGCGACGACCATGGCCGAACAACCAACCAAACAGGCTGAACCGACGCTTGCAGCAGCTATTGCACGGATCGCACGTGTTGCAGCCATAATCTTGGCCACATCCGCAGGAATCGTAGCCGTGGCCGCCACAGCCGCAGGAATCGTAGCCGCCGCAGCCACACGAGTCGTAGCTGCCGCACGTGTCGCAGCAATCATTGCACCCGTGGTGCGCACCTTTGAAACCACCGAACAAACCGCCATGGCCGCCACAGCAGCTGTCGCAGCCGCAACCATAGTCATGGCCGCAGCCGGTATACCCGGTATCGCAGCAGCTGGGTTCACAGCAACCGCCACCATGGTAATTCGCGCCAAGCATACGGCCCAAGAGATCGAAGCCGTAGCTTTGCGTACACATGCACGCGCCGACGATCAGCGCGCCAACGAAAAGCTTGAATTTCATCGTAAGACGTCTCCTCTCCATGGAACGATTCTCGACCTGCAGGTTCAACGTGTTTGTTTCGTTGGGCAAATGCCAAGGCCGTCTGGAAAACTCCCACCAGCTCCAAATTGGCGCTGGCTGTTGGGTCAGGCTGAAACAAACCCGCCTTGATCGAACCTCGTTCTCTCGGTCACTCCGCCAAAGTCCGTCGAGCCAATCCTTGACTCGAAAACCGAATCGGATGCCTTGGCGCATTGGTGTCTGCAAAGCTCCCTTATTACGGGGAACATGAACCGTATCGGCGTCCGCTGCTTGCCCCCTTGAAGCTTCGCAAGCAGTTTTGCCCAGTTGGCTCAAAACTCGCATTGTGGCGAGTATGCATCCTCTGGCGGTTGGCGAAGCGTGGCAAACTTTGCGTCTGCACACTCCCGCACATTCCTCGCCTGATAGCACCGCAAAAACTGCGGAAAACCGCCCCGAGACGCAATCGCGATCAATCCCAGCGGGAATACATGCAACTTGCGCCGCCAGTGGTGCCGCTCACTCCACCGCTGCCAACCACCGCCAGAAAAGCGCTGCCCGGCACTGCTAGCAGAAGCGCGAACCATTAGAAACTGATGAAAGCCATTCTCTACAACTCGCCCTTTACTCGCTGATCACAGCCCATCTCCCTGCAACATCTCCGGCAATTTGCGCATTGGTCAACGGCAAGAATTGCGAAAAACTGTTGGCACACCCAAAGCCGGATTATCGTACGTAGTTGTGACCATAAGAAGCACATGGAACCCACACACAATGCAATCGGGCGCATCCACAGATCGAAACGAAGTGGCGCGAATGCTCGAGGCTGTGAACGCCGGTTCGCCCGGGGCGGAAGCTCGCCTGATCGAGCTGGTGATCTGCGAACTCAGACAAATCGCCGCCGCCCGTCTGAAGAACATTGCCAACTGCGATTCGATTTCGCCAACCGCACTTGTGAACGAGGCCTACATCAAGCTCTTTGGCCATTCCAAACCGCCCGTCTGGTCAGGCCGCGCTCACTTCTTTGGAGCGGCCGGCCGAGCCATGCGGCAGATTCTGATTGATCACGCGCGAGAAAAAAGTCGGCAAAAGCGCGGCGGGGACCGGCTGGCCGTTGACCTGGATGTCGGCCAGTTGGCTAGCCTGCAAACGCTGACAAATGAAGAACTGCTCGATTTGGATCTCGCGTTGCAAGCCCTGGCGAAAGAAGATCCCAACCTGGAGACTTCCGCCATTAGGGACGTACGCATACGGGTTGTCTACCGTGGTAGACGATGACTTTGCATGAACGAAAACTCCAGCAGCATCAGTCGCGTGCACCTTACTACGTGCGACGCGACGAAGGTCAGTTCGGCCTTATGCACGTAAGTACGTGCTTTAAGCGCTAACCTCGGTGCCGTCTTTGCCCAAGAAAACGCCCGGCCGGCGCTGGGCCAGCCGGACGTCGAGGCACTTAAGCTTTCTTCGGTCTCCAATAAGGCCATTGCAACTCTCGCTCATTTAACCTTGTAGGCGCCATACAAATAGAGCTGCGACTCCTCATCGAAGGCCAGCAGTAGGAAGCCATCCAAACGGTTGGGCGCTCGTAATTCACATTCCGCTTGGAGGCATGCTTTGAACGGTCGCCCTGTTTCGCTAGAAACCAGAGCATCGACCATCCCAAACTCGTCCTGGCGCCCAATGGCAACTCCAACCTCATCTTCCGCGATCTCTGTATCCGCGATCAGCATGATTGGTTGTGCGTTTCCAGGCACAATCTCTTCCAAAGTTAACTCATACTCATCATCCTTCACTTTTTTCCAAGCGATGACGCTGAAACGAGTGCCTGCAGTAGCTGACGAAGGTGGAGTCAGTCTCCAAAGAATCTCAATCTTGGCAGCGCCATTGCCGGGACGGATAACAACACAACTGTTGTCTAAGTCGGACTTTCGCCCCGTGAGAACTATCAGAGGCTCCCCGGAAGCCGCACCGTTGATCACCTGCTCAAGTTCGTAAACGTCCCCTAACCCCAACACTTTGACTTTATCTTGGGCATGAGCAATACCTGCGACGCTCATGACGAACAAGATGATTTGAAGTCTAAGAACAGCCCAGTTCATTGGTTTCTCCTGATGAATATTGTCCGTGTGCGGACGATAATCGCACTAGCGAGAAGGCCTACGGTAGGAAAAGCAATGCCCCGGTTATCAACTGACTAGCGTTTGCGTCGCCCCAGGTCGATCTCTCCGGTCAGTTCCCAAGAGAATGTCCAGACCGGGTCCGTGAAAAAATTGAAGGGATCGTTCACAGCGATAACCTGCAGCGGTGCGGCCGCCGGGCCAGCGTTGGCAAACCGACGTGTGCCGCCCAGCACATGGAATTCGCCGGTCCATTCGGCCGTGAAGTTCCCCAGGTTGTCCAACGGGATCAATTCCACGGTCCCAACTCCGTCGAAGTAGAGCTTCGAGCCATCTGCGGCGATTGTCTCTTGCGGGACGGTGAACTCCCAATCGAATGTCAACGCGCCGGTTTGCGTGACTGCAATCTGTCCGCCAAAAAAAACGTGCTTGCCTAAGTGCGTGGCTTTGCCGCTGCCGCCGTAGTCTCCGGTGATGGCAGAGAACTCGGCGTTAGAACCTGATGCCTTGTAAGGCACAGTCTGTGCTGACGTCGTCTGGCTCATAGCGGCGATGGCGACGAATGCCACCACAAGAACGACAAGTCGTTTGAACATGAGGTTGCTCCAATGTGAGTTTCAAAGTTCGTTGATCAAGGTGTTCACTTCTTGCCGCGTTGGTCATGCGGCACAACGACCACGCAGCTGGCCTCCGCAAGATTCCCTGCGGAGTCGAGGACAAAGGCCGTGATCGTGTAGGTTCGTCCCGAGCCAGACCCGTGGCGTTCGGCCCGTAACATGATGTCACCTTCAAAACTCGCCGTGTTCGGGTTGTAGGCAAAGAACTCTGTGACATCGACGGGAGCCTCAAAGCCATCCAGGCCGTCAACATCGCCGCTCGTGCTGCCATCTCCATCCCCTTCGGCATCGTCCGGTTCATCGCTTTCGACCGTCACACGTAACAGCACCAGATCATCCGGGTTGGTGCAGTTGTCGGTCGCATCGATGAACACGCCGATGTCCCGCATCTTGCCGTTGGGAGGCCAGAGCGACATCACATCCGTCGTGCAAAGAACTTCCGGCGGCATGTCGTCAATGACAGTGATCTGAACATCGTCGCAATCGATTCCGCCGTTGCCGTCGGTCACGGTCACTGTGGCCAGCGTAATGCCGATGGGGAAGTGTCCGATTGGTTCCGCAGACGTGGGGTCATCTAACACAACGCCTGCCGGCACGCTCCATTGATATGTCAAGTCATCGCCATCCGGGTCGCTGGACTCGGTGGCATCCAACATGACCAAAACGCCCGTCGCGTCGTCGCACTCGACAACCTGATCTTCGCCGGCCGAGGCGATGGGGTCCGCGTTGGCGTAGGTGAGGGTGTGTAGTTCTACTTCGATGGAGAATGAAAGATTGCCATCGCCACCCCTGATTCTGATTTGTGAATCTTGAAAACTCGCAACATCCGGAGGTGTGAGAGGGAGTCGGTCACTGTCAAAGGAATCAAATGGCGGGTCGCGATCAAGAAGGGTCAAATCAAGGCGATAAACAGATATCCCTGATCCGAGCGAAGTGGACATGCGTTCGGCATAGACGGCATATTGCTCTAAGGGTTTTCGGCCCTCGAGCACAACTGTGATACGCAAGTTGGGATCGTCCGGGTTCGTTTGCAGCACTTCTCCCGCGATATCGACAATCATGCCATAGGAGATTGCGCTGGAGACATAATCGCCAATTTCTGGGTTTGTGTTTCGATCCTTGAGCGCCTGGTCAAAGATATAGGTGCCTTGAACGGGATCATCGACTGCAATTTGGCCGTTCAGGACATTAGCATTGTCGGATACTGATTTCACGCGACCAGTAAATTTAAACGTCACGTCTTGCCCGCGGACGACATCCGCGCCGATCATCAGCAAGGCTGCTGTCAAAAGGATGATTCGTTTCATGTTGGGTCTCACTTATCACTGTGGGTCTGTTTAGTTAAGCGCGTGCCGCGACCGGCACGTCGCCTGTGAGTGAAGCGGCAACGCGTAATCCATCAGGTGGACGCGGCGATCTTGAAGTGGCCCGTGCCTAAGGCTGCGTACTATGCGCGCGGCGCAAGCGCGAACCGGGATGTCAACGCTTCGTCAAGCAGAGAGGCTTGCTATTTAGGGAAGTTCAAACGGCCTTTCCCCTCCCAGAAATAGCTGGCCGCCTCGTCCGAACCGAGAATGAACGGATCGGAACCAGCGACCATGAACCAGCTACCGGTCACGCCGGCGAACTTGCCTGTGCATTCCTCAGTGACAACGACAAAGTCGGCAAACCAGGCGGCTTCGACCAGGAGATCCCCGCCCGGCAAGATGTCCAATACGGTCAATTCAAACTCGCCCGTGAAGTTTCCATCTCCGTCGCGACCATATGTACAGACCAACTCATCCCCGTTGGCTCCGACGAACACAAACGGCTCGCCGCTGCCGAAGGTGCCGGTGATCTTCTGCGGGAACTGACTGAAATCGGCATCCACGGTCTCAACCGTACCCATGCCGAAATGCCTTCCCAGATGGGTTGCTTGACCGACAATGTTGTGAGGGCGTGGTGCTTGTCCTGGCAGGGGAATGCCTTCAGGAGCAACGCCCTCTCCGCTGATGCGGAAAGCTTTGCTCTGCGCGGAAGCATCAGAAGCGAAGGCCGAAAACGTCAGGGTGAAGGTGCAGAGAGAGAGTAAGAAGAATCGAAGGTGTCGAGTCATGGTTGTGTCCTAAAGGAGTTTGAACCGAATTGCCAAGAGTAAGACGAGAGCGGGCCTGTGACTCCTACGGAGTTTGAATGTCCACGGGAATCAAAACAGCTTGATAGAATCCGCCTGGGTTTCCTTTGCTCTTAGGAACATTGAATTCAACACACAACAAAGGGAACCCATCAGCCGACTGGGCATCTGCCCTGTCACTCATCGCTGTCACGCGCTTGATCCTTGCAGAATTCCAACCATCAGCAAGTGGATCGCTCGCCAGAATCAAGTCGTCGAGGCTCCAAAAGCTCTCGGTTGGATCGCCGCTCGTGCCGGTGTGAATGAGAAACGCGTCTTGGCACAAGCCCTTGCGGTCCCAATACTCGCTAAAGAAGCTGACGTCGTTTTCGTTATTGATCCCTTGATGAACGTAGACGCCCTGCCATGTCGAATCCGGATAACTCGCTGACGGCAAAATTTCAAGTTCGTTGTCGTAGCGGATGGCAGACCATTTTCCCAGCGATACAAACTTGGCCGCGCCGCTGAGTACGCCTTGGTCATTAAAGCCTTGGATGAAGAGTGAGTCGGAGTGGGCGTTGATTGTTGTGGTTTGTTGTGTAAGAGAATCGAAGATGAAGATGTTGCCATCGTTGTCATCCATGGCCACCTCACCCCAATTGTTCAGAACGCCATTTGTTCGATTGGCCACACCGACGATGATCGGTGGCGCAGCGCCGACGGGGTTATCTGCCCACGGATTGTAGATATACATGTCTCTTGTGCCGTCAGTGCGCCAGAAACCGACAAGCATGTCTCCAGAGTTATTGATGTCCCGCGCGGAGTCGCGTTCTTCATCGCCCATATTTGGCAAGACAAGCACATCCCAATTCGTCGGATCTGAACTGCTCGCGGTGTCAACAACACACACCAACGTTTCATCGGTACTCGTATTGACGATGTCGCCGACGAAGTTCCCTGTGTCGTTGATGGCTGTTATGTGCTCAAAAATAAAGCCCGCGGGGAGTTGGCCTATCAGCGATGGGATCGAGTTGAGGTCATAGAAGCTGTTATTGATGGCGTCGAACACGAATCCTTCATTGTCAATGTGGCCAACGGCAATGCCGCTATTGTTGATTTCGGAGATGTACTCCGGGCCATCGCTCTGAGGGATTGTCGCTATTGCGTATCGAACAGCTGGAAGGTTTGCTGGCGGGTCGCCACCGCCGTCATCTCCACCCCCGCCGCCATTGCCCTTGCCTTTCCCTTTTTGGGCGTAGGCGGAAGTCGAAGTAACGGCAAGGATCAGGAGAAACGCAAGACATCGCCGAAGCCATGTTGAACGCGAACGGGCCATGAGAAATACCTTGTGGAATTGAGCAATAGACTTTCAGTAGGACTGCCCCAGCCCAATTCCCGTATTTCGCGCCCGATCTATTCACGAATTCTCGAAAAAAGAACAGAATTCGTCACATTGGAGAGGTTATTGAATCAGGGCTGCAGCTTGCTTCCGCAGCAGCGCGCAGAGTGGTTCCCGCCGCGGATCAAGGGTTTCCGCTTCGTCATTCAATTGGCCATACATCTGCTGTGCGGCTTCCCTATTTCCTAGCCGGAATTCACAAAGGACAAGCAGCCACCAGCGAGGCGCAGTCACCAGAGGAGCTTCTTCATCGTGGAGTGCAATCGCTTGTTGAGTTGCCTCGCGGGCGTCGGCAAAGTTCCCCAATTCGTACTCGGCTTGGGCCAACTGCTCCCAATTGGTCGGCGAACGTTTGGCGATAGGGATCTCAACGATCAATTGTCGGGCCTGGCCAAAGCGTTCGCGGGACTTTTCTTCATGGTCGAGTGCGCGATTGAGTCTCGCACACCAAAGTTGCCCGCCAATGAACTTGTTAAAGTGTTGCTTGTTTTGCGTGACTTGCTTGCGCAATTGGTCATAGGCCTTGACCGAGTCTTCCCTGGCTTTGAGCGCTGACGGAACGTCGCCGGCATCTAACAGCAACTGCGACAGTGTTGACAAGGAGTTTGCCAAAGTCGAACGTGGATTAACAAGATTGCTTCGCGCGGCCAGAATCTTCCGATCGATTCTGATGGCTTCTTGAATGGCCTCGAATCCCTGCTGCGGCTGCTGCTCGAGGTAATAGAAATATCCTAAGCTGTTGTAGGAAACTGCGAGCGCATGGCTAGGTGGCGAATTAGTAATCGCCTGGAGTTCCTTGTGCAGTTTGATCGAAAGCAGTGCGGAATCGATGGCGTCGCGCGTACGTTCTTCCTGGTTCTGCAAATAGGCAAGCCGGTAATAGGCGCTGGCCATTGCACGGAGTCCACGAACGTCGTTCGACGTTTCACGCAACGCGGCAAACTCGGAGATGGCCGTGCGCACAGAATTCAACGCACTTGCAGTGTCGCCTTCGTTTTCTTCATGAATCGCCAACGAGATGTGTGCTTGCCCCAACATCAGACGGCTCAAGAAGTCGCTCTTTTGGGTCGCGACAATTTTGCGCAACTCGATCGCCCGCTTCGCACTGCCAATTGCTTGTGGCGTCTTGCCGGTTTGATCGAGAAGATCAGCTTGGACTCGGTAGGAGCGTGCAAGCTGCACTGCATATTGCAGGTCGTCGGGAAACTCCTCACGTAGTTTCTGATGAATCTCGATCGATTGATCGATCGATTCCTGTGCGGCAGGAATCTCTCCGGTTTGAATGAGAATATTGGCCAGAGATTCGAGCGAGCTTCCCTGCTTCCACTTGAACTCAGCAACGAGAGGATTCTCATCAGCAAGTGCTTTAACCAGATCCAATGTCTTCAATTCAGCGTCCTTTGCATCGCCCCATTCCCCCATCCGCCGCAGTTGCAAGGACAAATTGTGATAAGCGCCCGCCAAAGCTTGGCGATAGCGCATGGAAGTGCGCGCGAGTTCTACGAGTCTCTTGGTAAGCGCAAGCTCCTGCCTACGTGCTTCCAGAGCAGCCGGGTGCTGCCCCTGTGCATTCAAAGTTTCGGCCAGCTCACGTTGGGCATCGGCGCGGTAAAACAAAAGCTTTGAGATGTCGACATCGTCCTCGTCGACTAGCTCTTGAATATCAATCGCTCTTTGTACGCAAGGCAGCGCCAGTTCGACCTTGCCATCGGCGCGATACAAAGCTGCAAACTCGAGAAGTGCATTGGCCTGCACAAGCAGGTGTTGTGGTTCGATAGGTTGTGGCAGCGCATCGAATGCCTCGACCGCTTCCTTCGCCAGCAGTGTCGCTTCTTCCAGTTCACCAATTCGCTTGAGCGGTCGGATCAACTCAAGGACGGCACTTGCCCGCGAAGCCATGTTTTCTGCCACCATTGATTGGCCGTGGTCGAGATTCTGCCAAGAATTGATCGCGGAGCGGTGGGCTTCAATTGCCTTCTGCTGATCGCCCAGCAGTTCGTGAATTCTGCCCAGTCGAGTCCATGAATTGGCCAGTTCGGCTGCCAGGCCAGGCTCTTGCCCTTGTTCTTCGACGAACAGTTGATAATAGGTGGCCGCGCGGATTAGCAATTCGCGACGCAACGGCTGCAACGAGGGCGCATCCAAGAGGATGTCTTCGCTGACTGAAGTCAGCAGGTCATCGACCGCATCACGTGCTAGTACGAAATTCGCTCTGGCTTTTCGTGCATTCTGTTCAGCACTCGTGAGGTTTTCTTCGGCTCTCTGCAGCGCATTATTGGTCTCCCTTTCCTGTGCGCGGAGGCGATTGTTGCTGTATTGCAAACCAACGACTCCCGCAATGAGCGAGCCCACGAGAAGAATCGAAACTGCGGCGCTGGTCCAAATGATTGACGGATTGCGCCTTGCCCACTTCTGCAATCGTTGCACTGGGTTTGCAGGTTTCGCCAAGATTGGTTTGCCGTCCAAGAACCGTTGAAGGTCGTCCGCGAGCGCGTTCGCCGATTCATAGCGATCGCTGGGATTCTTGCTAATCGCCTTGAGTGTAATCGTCTCAAGATCAACCGGGATCGAATGGTTGATCTTGGCTGGCCGTTCCGGTTCCTCGAATGAAATCTGTCGAATGAGCTCTGCTTTGCTCTCGCCGCCCCATACGGGCTTGAGGGTTAGCAATTCATACAGGGTAGCCCCCAAAGAATAGATGTCCGTTCGCTGGTCGATTACGACTCGCTTCGCCAGGATTTGCTCAGGGCTCATATAGCGCAGCGTTCCCACAACATCGCCCGTCATCGTCACGCCGCCATCAGCTTCGATCCGCGCTAATCCGAAATCGGTGACGATGAGCTTACCGTCAGTATCAAGCAGTAAGTTTCCCGGCTTGATGTCACGATGCACGACGCCATGATCGTGCGCATGTTGCAAAGCTCTGGCTGCTTGCACAATAAGGTTGGCAACCGCATTCAAGTATGCAAGTTCCGCACCGCGGGTAGCGGACCGGCCCTTAGCTCTTGTTTCGACGTTCTTTGACGTGTTGGGAGTCGGATCGCCGACCACAAAACTGGTTTGGCGAAAACTTGGGGCAGTTAACGCCGCTTCGCCAATCGACGACGTGCGTGTCACACCATTCCGGCTCTCAGTGGCAGCCAGCTTCATTTCCGTCAAGACCTGCGCAAGACTCTGACCACGAACAAGCTGCATGGCAAAGTAGTGGATCCCGCGATCTTCGCCGACGGCGTACACGGTTACGATGTTGGGATGCTCAAGTGTCGCGATCGCTGTAACTTCGACCTTGAACCGCTTAAGCGCTCGCGGATCGACCAGCGCCGCGAAAGGAAGCATTTTCAAAGCAACCTTTCGTTCAATGGATAATTGTTGTGCCTCGTAGACAACACCCATGCCACCGCGGCCAATTTGCCGCAACAAGCGAAAATCTCCCAATACCGGATTCTCACCGGGAAGAGACTCGGCTGCGTTGATCGGATCTGGAGTAGGCCAGTCCATTGAGGCCAACTCTTCCATCATTGGCAAAACGGATCGTATGCGTTCCGCCTGCTCCGGGCTGGAGGCAATCTTCTCGATGTCAATTCGTTCACCTCGCTCTAACCGAGCGAAGAGTTCTTCAACCAATTCGCTGTTTGCCGACAGGTGTTCGCCTGGAGTTTCCGTTTTCGCCATGGCGTGTTGCCTAAGGGTCTGTTGACCGAACTAGAGAACTGAGTTTTTCGATAGCCCGCCAGAGTCTTGATCGTACGGCAGATTCGGAAAGCGCGGTGGCCTCTGCGATCTCACTTGTGGAAAGTTGCTCTGCGTACTTCATCAGGAGGATCTCACGATCAGCTTCGGGAAGCTGGTGCAGCGCTTTCATCAAGATCTCGCGCCGCTCACCTGACATGAACCTTCCGCTTGGTGAAGTCTCAGGGCTGACAAGTTGGTCAGCGAGGTGTGAAACAGAGGCATCCGAGAAATAGCCGCCTTCGGCGACTTCGCGTACGACCGATCGCTTGGTCGCGCGGATATGCTTGCGATGGGCGTCAACGATTCGATCTTTCGCGATCTGTCGCAGCCACGGATAGAATCCCAGCGTCCGTTCTTCGGAATAGTGCGGTAAGCGCATAGCAGCACACGTAAGGCACTCTTGTAAGATGTCAGATGGATCAACACGAGGCACGACCCGAGGATCTAAGAAGACCCGAATCATGCGCTTGAGCCGTTCCCTGTAACGCGACAACAACTGCTCTTCGGCAGCCGCATCACCTGCTTTGGCCAAAACAACCAGCTGTGAAGTTTCTTGGTCGATCACGGCGGAAGAATGCGAGTAATGGGACTCCCAGACCTGTTCCCGTAAAATTGAGCTGGTGCGCTCAAGAATTATTAGACTTAATTCAATTCGCTGGGGGCACGTGACCGATCGTATCCTGAGTTCCGAAGAATGCTGGGCGTAACGAGTTGAGCCAACTATCCTGAAGTTGGCCTGCCGACCGACTAGGCGACGAAGACGTTTTTCGCCCCCATTTGGATGTTTTGATGCGATTTCTCAGGGTGCGGACAACACGACGTATGCACGGTAGTACCTTTGTTGCACACCCTAACTCGCTGCACTTGACCCAGTCGCCCTCAATCTTCCTAGCTCAAGATATCCTTCACCACATGCGCCGGCTCAACGCCGGTGAGCTTCTCATCCAGTCCTTGGAACTTGAACGTCAGGCGATTGTGATCGATGCCGAGCTGATGCAGGATCGTGGCGTTCATGTCGCGGATGTGAACCGGGTTCTCCAGGATATTGTACGAGTGGGAATCGGTCTTGCCGTACTCCATCCCGCGCTTGATGCCGGCTCCGGCCATCCAGATGGTGAAGGCGCGGCCATGATGATCGCGGCCGTGGTTGTCGTTGGTTAGCTTGCCTTGCGAATAGATTGTGCGGCCGAACTCGCCACCCCAGACGATGAGCGTATCGTCGAGCATGCCGCGTTGCTTGAGATCGCGGACCAGGCCGGCGCTCGCTTGATCGACATCGTTGCATTGGTTGCGGAGATCGCGCGGCAGGTTGCCATGTTGATCCCACGCACGGTGATAAAGCTGAATGAACCGCACACCGCGCTCGGCCAAACGTCGAGCAATCACGCAATTCCGCGCGAACGTCCCTGGCTTGCGCGAGTCTTC
Source organism: uncultured Planctomycetales bacterium (assembly GCA_937982665.1). Lineage (GTDB taxonomy): Bacteria > Planctomycetota > Planctomycetia > Pirellulales > S012-138 > CALJLD01. The sequence continues at coordinate 2,204 of CALJLD010000175.1, read as the reverse complement.
GCCGTAGAGTTTGAAGGTGCTTTCCGGTTCCGTGTTGATATCGGTCAGTTCCGGGACAGACGCCTGCATGCGGAAGGCGAGTTCGTACTGAGCGATCCGCGTTAGGATCTCGGGATCGCCCACCGAGTCATGGTGGGCCTGGTTGATTTCGGCAATGCCATCGAGCATGCGGCGGCGCATGTCACGGTCGATGCCTTTCGGGTTATCCAGATACAGAACCGGCGATTCGCTCGTTCGGAGTTTCACGCCTTGATGGCGTGACGGCAGGAACGAACTGCTCCACAGCCGCGAGTACAACGCCTGGAGGTTCCCTCGGCCGCGCGAGATCATCACCACAAACGTGGGCAAGTTCTGGTTCATGCTCCCCAATCCGTAGCTGATCCACGAGCCCATGCACGGCTTGCCAGGTTGTTGGCGACCGGTGTTGATGAACGTGATGGCCGGGTCATGGTTGATGGCTTCCGTGTGCATCGACTTGACGATGGAAATGTCATCAACAATCGATGCGGTGTGCGGCAGCAGTTCGCTGACATAGGTTTGATGTTCGCCGTACTTCTGAAACTTGAACATCGGCGCGACGCACGGGAAAGACGATTGCCCTGACGTCATGGTGGTCAGGCGTTGGCCCTGGCGAATGGACTCCGGCAACTCTTCGCCGTGGAAGTCACGCATCTCCGGCTTGTAGTCAAACAAGTCGATGTGGCTTGGCCCGCCGGACATGAAGAGGTAGATCACGCGTTTCGCTTTGGCGGCGAAGTGCGGCAAGCCTAGCAGGCCGGACATCTCGTCATTCGAGGGCTTCGCGCTTGATGTTCCCATGTTGGCCGCGTTCAAGCCGCCAGGCATGAGCGAACACAAAGCGGCCGTCCCCAACGCTCGGCCGGAGTTGGCCAGCAATTGGCGACGAGTGATGTTGTTCCGCAATTCGGAGAGAGGATTCATCTTGAGACTTTGAGCTTAAGGCGGTGGCGAATGCGATTGGGACGGTCGCTACTCGCGTGTCATCGTTTGATCGAAGTTGAGAATCATGCTGGCCACAATCGTCCAGGCCGCATGTTTGGCCGGATCGAGTTGTTCATCGCGCTGGCTTTCACCAATCGAAAGCAATGCCGTGGCCTGTTCCGGGTTGTGGGCGAAGGCCGTCCGTTCTGTTTCCAGTGTGGACTTCAGCACCGCGATAATGCGTGCTTCCGGCTTGTGCCCGGTGCAGGAGCGGAAGGCAAATTCCACTTTGGCTTCGAACGAATCGCCTCCCTCTTTGAGGATGCGCTGGGCGAATGCGCGGGCGGCCTCCACGAACTGATCATCGTTCAACAACACGAGTGCTTGCAGCGGCGTGTTGGTTGTGCCGCGGCGGATGGTGCACTTCTCCCGCGTCGGCGCGTCAAAGATCGTCATCGACGGTGGCGGGGCCGACCGTTTCCAATAGGTATAGAGACTGCGGCGGTAGAGGTCTTCGCCATGGTCCTGCCGGAATCGCAGGTTGCCATTCAGGCTGACTTCGTTCCACAGCCCTGGCGGCTGGTAGGGCTTCACGCCGGGTCCGCCAATCTTTCCGTTGAGTAGTCCGCTTACAAACAGCGCCTGATCGCGGACAAACTCGCCTGAAAGCCGGAAGCGCGGGCCGCGGGCCAGAAGCAGGTTTTCGGGATCTTTCTCGAAGCGCTCCGCGTCAATCTTGGACGATTGGCAATACGTCTCCGACATCATGATCTGTTTGATGAGCCGCTTGCGGTCCCAGCCGTGTTCGACAAAGTCCGTGGCCAGCCAGTCCAACAGTTCCGGGTGGGAAGGCCATTGCCCTTGCGCGCCAAAGTCCTCGGCCGTTTCGACAAGTCCGCTGCCGAAGAAGGTCTTCCAGATGCGGTTCACAGCCACACGCGCCGTCAGTGGATTCTCCGGATCGATGATCCAGCGCGCCAGTCCAAGGCGATTTGCTGGCGCATCTTCCGGCAGCGGGGAAAGAAACTCCGGCACGCCTGGCTCGACAGGTCGCTCTTTGTCCGGGGCATCATACTGACCGCGACTGAGCACATAAGTTTGTCGCGGCTTGGGCAGGTCTTGCATGACCATCACCGAAGTCAGCGGCTTGCGCAGGTCGGCCAGTTTGCCGTTGAGTTGTTCGATCTCCTTCGCCAGATCTTGATAAGGCTGGCTTTCGCTCTTGAGGAAATGTTCCTGCAGTTGGCGCGTTTGTTCATCCG
>CALJLD010000174.1 GCA_937982665.1 uncultured Planctomycetales bacterium | reverse complement strand
CCGGCCTCGAGTTGCACCTCGTGGCTGCCCTTGCGGTCCTGGACCTTTGTCATTCGTCATCCCCTTCTTCTTGTTCCACTTGCCGCTTCGCATAGATCTGCGAAGCCATCCGCATGCCTTCGCTGAAAGTCACTGGTCCCACGCTGGCAATCCGCTGCGGCATCTGCTCGCTATCGACAAAGATCAACTCGCCTGTGTAGGTCTCACCTTCGGGATAGTCATCTCCCACCCAATACCGTGCCTCAACCGGCGTGGCATTCTCCCAGACTCGGGCGCACGCATATCCGCCGCGGACGGGATAACCCAGTCGCCGGCAAAGTGACGTGCAGAAATTCAATTGCTCGAACTTGCCGCCGCTGAAATCTGTGATGCGTGTCGCGTCCTGTTGTTCGTCAGTTGCCGCAAACACTGGACGGAAGAGTTGTTCGACCGCCTGCGAGAAGCCCATGTCGGCCGCAATCTCGCGCAAGTCATCCAGTCCGTCAATCAAGATGGGATGCGGGATCAAAACTTGCGCTGCTTTGAGCCACTGCGTTTCACCATCGCGATCCACAACGCCGACGCCTTTCTTCGCGTCGATGTCTCGCAACAAACCGGTTTGGTTGGCGTCAGACTTCCCCTTGCCGTCCACAGGCATCACCACCAAATTGCGGAGCATGTCGGCCCAATCCGGATCAGGCCAAACTTCCACCAACACCTCGCGCGGCACTGGCAATGAACGCAGCATCCACAACTCAACCTGCCGCAGACATTCGGTCCGATGATCGGCCAGCCATTCACACATGGCCAACAGTTGTTCGGCCAGATCAGTTTCTTTCAGCCACTTGGGCACCGAGGCCAACTTCTTGCCCTTGGGGTTGCGGCAAACCAACTTGCCCTGGGCAATCCCCAACGCATAGTCCTTGTCGGCATCCAGCCAGACAATCTCTTCGACTTGCGCCGCGGCATCCAGTGTTGCGCTTTCCGCCATTGCTGAAACTCCCCCAACAAGATGTTGCTGCGAACCGCCTGTGCGACTTCGCCTCGCACGGATTGAATCGGCGCAGATAGATATGAATCTCGCCGCCACATTTTGCCCGTCCAGCGGCACAAATCAACTCGCTAGATCGCAAGTTAATTTTCGGCCCACGGAAGTTCAGCGCAAGCGAAGCATTGGGGGTGCAATTACCCCATGCAAAACCACAACAGCTGTGGTCGGCTCGCAGATCTCTTCGGCGATGATCAGCTGCAGCAATCCCCGTGCGGGCGAAAATCTACTCCGCACGGCAATTCGCCAGGCTCACTGCGGACAACTAATGTCCGTTGCTCTTGAAGTATTGGCTCGTTCCTTGGGCTTCCACCGCCTTGCCAATGCGAGTGAGCGCGTGAGCGTAGGCGGCCGTTCGCATGTCGATATCGCGCTCTTCCTTGAGATCCATAATGGCATGGAACTCGCGCGCCATGATCTTTTGCAGCCGGCTTTGCACTTCATCTTCCGTCCAATAATCGCCAGCCCGGTTTTGCAGCCACTCGAAGTAACTGACCGTGACGCCGCCGGCATTGGCCAGAATATCCGGGATGACCAACTTGTCCGCTCCTCGTTCGCGGAGAATCTCGTCGGCGTCAAACGTGACGGGGCCGTTGGCCAACTCAACCAGGACCGGTGCTTTGATGGCGTCGGCATTGTCCGTCGTGATTTGATCTTCCAAAGCCGCCGGCGCAAGTATGTCCACATCCAATTCCAGCAACTCTTCGTTGGTGATCTTGGTTGCTTCCACCGTTTCGCAGACGGAGCCTTCACAATAAACGGCCTGAAGCTCGCGCATCTCGTTCTTGGCGTAGATCAAGCTGGGAATATCAAATCCTTGCTCGCGATAAATGCCGCCGCGGGAATCGCTGACTGCCACAATGCGATAGCCATCGGCATGCATCAGACGGGCAAAGTGCTGTCCGGCGTTACCAAAACCTTGCACGGCAACGCGGATATCGTGCGGCTTCCATTTGCGACGCTTCTCCAGTTCCTTCACGCAATAATATCCGCCGCGGCCTGTGGCATCGTCACGGCCCAAACTTCCACCTAAAGGTATCGGCTTGCCGGTGATCACTGCTGGCGTCCGCCGCCGTACGATCTTGCTGTACTCGTCCATCATCCAACCCATGATCATGGCGTTGGTATACATGTCCGGCGCAGGCACGTCGGTCTCCGGACCAATGAAGTCCGCAATCTGCTCGATGAAGCCCCGGCTCAATCGCTCCAGTTCCAAAAGCGAAAGCTCTTTCGGATTGACGACGATGCCTCCTTTGCCGCCACCGTACGGAATGCCCACAACCGCGCACTTAAAAGTCATCCAAAACGCCAACGCCTTCACTTCAGGCAGAGTCACGCCCGGATGGTAGCGGATGCCGCCTTTGGTGGGGCCGCGCGTGTCATCGTGACGCACACGATAACCGGTAAACACGCTCAAGCTGCCATCGTCGCGACGTACCGGAATAGAAACTTCCAGCACGGCTTTGGGAAACTTCAATTTCGTTACGGCTTCTTCGTCAATCTCCGAGTGCTGAAAGGCCCGATCCAATCGTTGAACTGCCTGGGTGAAGATGTCGTCAGCGGAGCTTTGAGTCATCGTGGCGGTCGCGTTCATGGATTGGGCCTCGGAGAATTTCAGAAGTTAAGCCTCCGCGCGTTCCGCACAGGAAGCGCGATACGTTTCGCACGCAGCTGCGGCGAGTCAAGAAGAAGTACTAAGTAGCTAAGCACAAAACCGCGCACGGCTCGAAAGGCCGAGCAATCCGCGAAGCAAGTGTCCAGCGATAACTGACGGGTGGCGTCCCGTAAGAAGTGCAGCGTTGTTGCCGTCACGTGTCGTAAAATCATCGCCGCCAGAGCAGTACCGGAAGAGAATGCCTTGGTGAGTGCTGTGGGGCAGTGCTGAAGGGGCGGTGTGCCAGCATTGCTGCTGAGATTCTAACTTCGCCCTTTGGTTCATCACAAGTTCGATTTTGCGCGCCATATCGCACTATGGCCATGTAATCAGTTTCACATTTGCCTGACGCAGGGGAGCCGGTCTACGATGAAGTAAGAATTCCTCGCTATCACACGCCCAGTTTCTCAATTTGAGGGAATCCATTCGTCAGCATCGCCATTCCTCTATGTCTTAGATCGGCCCCGTTCTGATACGCTCCGTTGCATGACTCATCGACCCTCAATCACGCGAGACTCAGCGGCCCGCGGCAAGACCGCGGCGACCGCGTATTGCCTCGTTTTCGCCGTGGGGTTGGTGATCTTGTTGGCAGCCAATGCTCTCGCTTCGCCCAGGTTTTCCGCAGGCCTGGTACAAGAGACAACGCAAGGCAGTGCCCAAGACAAAGCTCAAAACAAGACAGAAGACACGGCAAAGGAGCAGCAGGCTCATCAGCTGGTTCAACAACTTAGCGCGGACAAATTCCAAATCCGTGAACAAGCCTCCCGGGAGTTGGCGGCTTTCGGCATGTCCGCAGCCGCGGCGCTTAAGTCCGGTATTGAGTCCGGCGATGCCGAGGTGCGTGCACGCTGCCTGTTGATCTTGCGCGACATCACCAAGCGCGATTTCCAAGCACGGCTGCAGCAGTTCAAGGCCGATCTCGACGGAACATCTGGTTATGGCTTGCCAGGTTTCGATATCTACGCGGAGTCCATTGGCAACACACGCGCCGCTCGTGAACTCTACGCGGATATGTTGGAAACCACTCCCGGCTTGATGCACGCGATTACGCCAAATTCTGACGAGCTGAGTTCCGCGGTTGATCAACAGATTGATGCGATACTGAATTACGACGCGTCGATCATGGACTCGCCGCAGCGCATGGCCTCGCTACTTTTCGCCAGTTCGTTGGACGGCGTTTCTTGCGAGACAACAACATTGAGCATGATTTCGTTTGTGACGCAAACGCGACCCTTCGGCGAGTTGGCCCGAGGCCCACACGCGGAAGTGTGCCATAAGATTATGGATAAGTGGCTTGGCTACAACTACGCGAGCGCCCCCACAGAAGAGTGCTTGCGACTTGCACTGGAATACAAGCTGCCTGCCGGCATGCCGTTGGCGAAGTCCGTGGCCGTTGACAAGAGCGCGAAACCAACGGAAAGGATGTATGCGATTCTCGCCGTGGCGCAATTGGGCGATGCGACACACATTCCCATGTTGCAAAAACTGTTCGACGCGCGCGAAGTCACCCGCGCTTACACGTTGACCAACGGTCAGTGGGAAGCGCAACTTCGCGACATCGCCCTCGCCTCCGTTCTATACCTGGCCGGCGAAGACCCCAAGGACTTTGGGTTTGTTAATTGCGCGCGTAGCGACATTACTCTCTTCAGGCCGGACACGCTCAGCTTCGCTGGCGAACGCGAACGTCAAATGGCATTCGCCAAGTACCATGCCCGGTTTGGCCAAACCGACGGCAACGGGAATTGAGATTGCCGTGGCAGCGGATGCTCCCGAATGCCGCGCGAACTGCGGTAATACTCCGGCAAGAAATTGTGAAAGGATGATCACATGCCCACAGCCGACTTCATTCGTCAACAGTTGACCCGAATTGGCGCCAACGCCGAGGCTTATCAGGAAGCGTCGCCGATTGCTTCACTGCTTGCCGCCGTGGACGCGGTGAAGTCGCCAACCTTTCGCGCAGTTCCAAAGCTCTATGGGCAAATGCTTGCCGATTACGGAATCTTCGACCTGCAAGATCTCAGCGAAGAAGAACTTGAGGAGGAGATGCCGTTGATCCTGGGATTGCAGTTTGTGGGCGAGGATGGATTCTATGACGGCTGGCAAGACGATTTTTCCAATGCGACCTCCGCGCACACGCCATTCGCCTACGACGAACATTACTATCACTTCCTTGTTGCCAATGAGAGTTCGCCAGGCGACCCGAGCATCGAGTCGATTGACCACGAAACGGTTGGTGAAGCCCCGGAGCCGTATTACGATCTCACAGCAGGCAAGCTGCTCGCTTCGATCGATCGCGAGTGAG
>CALJLD010000173.1 GCA_937982665.1 uncultured Planctomycetales bacterium | reverse complement strand
CTTCCGGCGGTCGGCAAAATCCCCGTGCAAGGCATGAACCTTGACGAGGCCAAGCGCGAGATCGACGCACGCTACTCCGTGGAAGTGCAAGGCGTAGAAGTCACGCCAATCCTGGTGCGACGCGCTCAACGATTCATCTACGTGGTGGGCGAAGCGCGAACTCCCGGCCGGTATGAACTTGTCAGCCCCACGAATGTGATGCAGGCGATTGGCCTCGCTGGCGGTTGGAATGTGGGCGCCAATCTTCGCCAGGTCATCATTCTGCGTCGCGACCCGGATTGGCGCGTTCAAGCCACGGTGCTTGATGTCTGGGATGCCCTGTACGGCAACCGCACGTGCCCAATCGACGACATCTGGCTGGCCGATTCCGACGTGTTGATCATCCCCAAGATGAAGATCCTGGTGACAGATGACTTCATCGAATTGATCTTCACCCGCGGCATCTACGGCGTATTCCCCTTCCAAGGGGCCAGCGTGAACTTCTCCAAGCTTGGCACGCTTTAGTCGCGCGCTCTATTCGCGGGTGCAGGCGATGTTCAACTTTGTGCGCGCGGCCAAGTTGAATCGTGAAGATTCAGCGCGCCGGAATCTCTTGGCGGACTTGCGCGATGAACAGGGATGCTGTCCGATTTGTTCAAGGCGCGTTGGGTCTGTGACGCGATACTGCGATGACTTCCGCAGATGAGCTTTGGCAGCGGCTGGCAGTCGTTGCTCGCAGTTGGCCCTGATGACGCCCGATGACTGACATTCAAGATTCCGCGCGACGCAGCGCGACTGAACTCAAGCCAATTACCTGGTGGGCTGCGTTGCTGGAGATCGTCGCAGCGCTTGTCGTTTTGATTCTGTGCATTTCCCTGTTGGGGATTGGCACAGGTGTGATCTGGTTGGGCCCTTTGGGCACGCCCATCACGTTGCTTGTGATTTCTCCACTCCTGTGGCGACGTGGCGAGCGTTGGACAACGCTGGGGCTCCGCAAGAACGGATCACTCAAACAGACAATTGTGTGGGGCGTTCTACTTTCCGTCGCGGCTCTTGTGGTGCTGATTTCTGTCACAGCGTTGATTGGGTTCTTCGTCCCTGAATCGAGCCGGTCTGTGGATCAATCCGTGTTGGGGGACGTGCGCGGCAACCTGTGGATCTATCTGTACTTTGTGGCTGTAATTGCCTGGCTGTCGCAAGGGTTAGGAGAAGAACTGTTGTTTCGCGGTTTCATCCAAGCCCGCTTCGAGCAGATGTTTGGCCGCCGGCGCAGATCGCGCACTTTCGCAGTCCTTCCGCAAGCAATCCTGTTTGGCATGCTGCACAGTTACCAAGGGCTGGCTGGAATGATTGCCACGGGTTGTGTGGGCTTGATCTTCGGAATCGCCTGCTTGCTGCTGAGGCGTAGCCTTTGGCCGTTGATCCTGGCACACGCGATTTGCGGTGCGGTCTTGATCAGCTGGGAGTTCTTCAGGTAGCACTTTATGGCTTGCCTGATGTGCGAGCACCATGCACCGACTACGTTGGCAGTCATTCGCCACGCAATTCAAGAACAACAAGGGCAGACTGCCCGCGATGGCAAAGAAATGCGGCCAACGGCAACTCTAGCCTTGCGATCGCACAGCCCTGAGTTCATCAATCAAGGCCAACAGTTTCTTCTGGGGATCGGCGAACTTCTTGATGCCTTCCTCCATAAGCGTGTCTTCCAGATGCTGGAAGTTCACGTGCTTGTCGATATCGGCCAAAGTGGCGGCATCCGGAAGTTGATCGACCTGCCGTGCATAAGTTTTGCCCAACTTTTGGACAGCCGTGTTTGTGGCAGGCGGATTGGTCTCGATGTCGCTTCCGGCAAAGGCGGCAACGTACTTATCGGATGGATCGCTGGCTTTCTTGGTGCCGGTGCTGGCGAAGACGATTTCTTGTCGCAGCGGCAGGTTCTTGTCCTGCCAGAATTCTTCATTGGCTTGCCAAATGCGTTTGGCGTTGACGATGCCGACCTGCCCTTGCGCCTCGTCAGAAAGTTGCGGCGCATGCTTCTCGGTATAGACATCAATCCGCGAGACAAAAATGCTGTACACGCTTTTGAAGTGGTCGAGCGTGCCGCGGCGCTGGGCTCCGCGCCAGACCGCATCGCGGGCGGCTTCATACTGCCGCATGGTGAAGATCAGCGTCACGTTGAGCGGAACGTCAGCAGCGGCCAAATCTTCTAGTGCATCCAGCCCTGCCGGCGTGGCAGGTACTTTGATCATCCGGTTGTTATGACCAGAGCTCCACTTTTTTCCGGCCGCAATGTACTCAGCAACTCTGTCCGCATGGGGCGGCCCTGCTTGCGGGTCCTCCAACAAAGGATCGAGCTCGAAACTCACGTAGCCATCATTTCCATGCGTGGACTCCCACGCCTGTTGGAAGACTTGCTGGGCTCCACGCACCAACTCATCGGTCATCGCCCAAGCGATTTCTTCATTCGACTTGCCGGCGGAAACCAAGGCGTCCAACTGGTCATCAAACCGCCCACTGGCGAGGAGATCGGCCACGATGATGGGGTTGGAAGTTGCGCCCGTTGCGCCTAGCGCGCGATTTTGCGTGACCAGGTCCGGATCGATCGAGTCCAACCAAAGCTTGGTGCCGCAGTTGATGAGAGTTTCCAAAGAGGACATGAAGGGTGCTCGTTCCGTAAGCGTATTCTTGTTGCGGCCGAAGATTAAACAGTCGGGCGTTGTTTCGACGCGGAGGGGCAAGGTCACATCTGTTGCTATGACGCAAGACACCCGCTTTGCAGTCCTGGCGGAAGACGCGTCAGAGCCTATTGACCTCGATCCTGGTCGCCGGATTCGTCCGGGTGCACATCCAGATTTTCGGCCTTAACGGCATCGATGGCAAGACGCCCAACGGCGCCTTCATTGTCGAAACGCACGACGAGCGGCCTTGATGCGTCCAACCGGAACTGACCGAGTTCGAAGAATTTGCCGCGTTCAGGCGGAACGGTCTGATCGACTTCGACGACGTGCCTGCCATCGGCATCGACAACAGTGATCCTGGCGTTGGATGCGCGATTTTTTGCCGCGGGGTATGAGATGGACACCAAATAATTGCCCGGCCGCAGCGGTGGAAAGACGTATTGGGCTGTTGCGCGCTTGCTGAACGGACCGGAATCGATGCGGAAGCCTTCGCCATGGTATCTGGCTCCGTCGAATTCGACCTGATTGCGATCCGCGAAGTGCCACTCGCCTGTGCGTTCGGCATCGCCGTCATCCACGATGTGGCTTGTGGGCAGCGCTGCAAGCGCGGCCGCATTCACCGGTTGTGCTAGTCGCCGTTGAACGGCAGTTTCGCTCGAAACAGAGTCTTTCGTTGGGGTGTCATCGGCGCTATTGCCAACCGCTGGTGTTATGCCACCGAAAGAAATTGAATCGGTTGGGGCCGGTTTGATCTCGTTGGGACTTTTTTCAGCACTTGGCAGATCCTTATCAGCCGATTTGGCCGTTTTGCCACCAACTGTTGGATTTGGCGCGATGTCGTTCGTGGCAATACCGCTTGGGGCATTGTCATCGTCCAGCGCAAACAGCAAAGCCACGGCGAGTACGATCACCAACAACATGCCCATGATAAGCGTGGTGACCGTTCCCACGCCGCGAGCTCTTGAAGACCGCTTGAGCATTGACGAAGGACGCCGCGCCTGAACCTCCAACTGATCCTGGGCGTTTTTGGCATCGCGCGATTGGGATGACGATGGCGGAGCTTCGTCAGAGTCGACGACGCGCGGCGGGGCTGCAACTGGCAGCGGGCGAACGTTCCTCGCTCTGCGTTGCGGGATTTGAAGATTGTGGCGTCCATTGCCGGAACGCGCTTCCGGCTTGCCGTTTCGCTGCGGTCGCTCAGATTCCGCGCGGAGCTCGTTTGCGCTGGATTCGCTAAAGGCTGATGACATGCACCAACTCGCTATTTCGATCCAAGTGACGTGTTCATCCACATCAGGCGAAGAACTTCGCCTGCGGAAGTGCCTGTCCGCATTATCAGAAATTCGGCACGTCTCGCAAACAAAACGTACTGCAGAATCGCAGGACGATTCCAGCAACCCAATTACACTTCGCGGTCTTACTCCGCCGGAGAGGGGTTTGTTCACATTAGGTTTTGCTGACGGGTTGGGCGCTTTGCAGGTTGGCTTTTGGCTTTCTGCTTCTCGCGCTCTCTTTGTTTGTTGACGGAGCGCCGCCAGAATGTTCCCAGCACGGAAATCACCAGCAGAACGATCACCGCGCCAAACAGGACGTTACCCAAACGCTGCCACCATTGAGCGCCACTGTTCAGATCCTCAAGCGACTGAGCGCTTGTCTGGGCCCAAAGTGTCAGATTGTCCAAGAAACGCGGCATTTCAGAACACAATGTCCAGGAAAGAAGATCACCGAGGGGGCATCAAGAACATAGCTTGCCGACGGACGGGTGCTGGCGGCATTTTTTGCACACTGACCGCCCCAACCGGGAATGGTGTGTTACCATGTGCGGCAATCTTCGTTCACGATTGGTCTGCAACGTCGAAAGAATTCCCTCCTCAAAATCATCCATCCATGGCTGGACAACCTTGGTTTAAAGATGGGCTTCGCTTCAAGTGCACAGGCTGTGGTGATTGCTGCACCGGCGCGCCAGGGTATGTCTGGGTTAATCAGGCTGAGATCAACGCGTTGGCCGAGCGATTGGAGATGTCGCCGCTAGAGTTCGAGAGCAAATACACTCGCAAGGTGGGGATTCGTCGCAGCCTGGTCGAGTTCAAGAACGGTGATTGCGTTTTCTTCAATCCCGAATCGCGCAAGTGCGAAGTCTATGAGGACCGGCCGCGGCAATGCCGTACCTGGCCGTTCTGGCATTCCAATACGAAGGACGAGCAGGCTTGGGAAGATACGTGCGATGTCTGTCCAGGCAGCGGACGGGGCAAACTCTACACGCTCGATCAGATTGTTGAGCAGGTCAAAGTGCTTCGCGTATGAGTGATCGCAGCAGAGTCGTTCACTCTCCGGAGTTCCGCGGTGAGACATTGAAATGGACGGCAAGCCGGAAATTGGAACCCTGATCGACTTCCTCGCCGCCCGCGTGGAGAACAACGGCGACGATCCTGCCATCCGTCACAAGGTTGACGGCAGGTGGCAATCCCTGACTTGGAGAGATGTCGGACGGCAATCTTCGCGGAGAAGCCTGGCGTTACAGAGTCTGGGTGTTGAGCGGTCACATTGCGTTGCCCAAGTTGCCGAAAACTCTTTGGATTGGCTGCTGACCGATCTGGCAATCCTGCTGGTTTCCGGCGTTCATGTGCCGATCCATCCGACGCTTTCCGGCCAGCAGATCATTGAGCAAGTCCAGGACTGCGGCGCGAAGCTCGTTTTGGTTTCCAGCGATAGTCAGTACGAGAAAGTTTCGGCGGCGATCCCCGATGGCAATTCCGCAACAAGTCTTGATCTGATTAGCTATGCACGGACAAATGCTACACGGCAGTTGAAAGACATTGAGTCCGCTATTGATCCACCGAGCGACACGGCTGTTCGAAAGGCAATCGAGGAAGCGCAAGGGAGGACAAAGCCCGCAACCCTGGCGACGATACTCTATACCTCTGGCACAACCGGCGAGCCCAAGGGCGTCATGCTGACGCACGGCAATCTCGCCAGTAACGCGGTTGCATCGTTGTCCATACTCAATCAACGACCTGCGGACGTGCGTTTGTGCTGGCTCCCGCTGAGTCATGTGTTCGCCCGAACTTGTGATTGGTACACAACCTTGGCGGAGTCAGGCGTTGAACTCGTGCTTGCGGAAAGCCGAGACACGATTTTGGCAGATTGCGCGGAGATTCGGCCGACGTTGATTAACGGTGTGCCGTATTTCTTTGAAAAGGTTGCGCGCGGTGTTCAGGAGAAAGGCTTGCCGCCCACGGTTCTGCCGCAGGCGCTGGGTGGGCGCATGCGGGTGTGCATGTCCGGAGGCGCTGCGTTGCCGGTTCACGTCGCAAAGTTTTTCACCGAAGGTGGCGTCAACCTTTCGCAAGGGTACGGTCTGACGGAGACTTCGCCTGTGATCACGATCAACCCGGATACCATTCGACCGGCGAGCGTGGGACCGGTCATTCCTGGAGTGGAGGTCCGTATTGCTGCCGATGGCGAGATTCAGACGCGCGGACCGCACGTGATGGCCGGGTATTGGAACAAGCCAGAGGCAACCGCCGAGGCGATCACCAACGGATGGTTTCACACAGGCGATCTCGGTCGACTGGACGAAGACGGCTATCTCTACATCACTGGACGCAAGAAAGAGATTTCGGTCACGGCCGCTGGTAAGAACGTTGCGCCGGTTTTTGTGGAAACCCTGCTGACTCAGGACCAGCTCATCCTGCAGGCGATGGTGATTGGCGACGGTCGAAAGTTCCTCAGTGCCTTGCTCGTGATCGATGAATCCGCCGCTGCTACTACACTGCAGCAAAGTGACTTCGCAGGTGCTTCGCCCGAAGAGGGCTTGCGACGCTTGTTCGAATCCAGAATTGCTGAACGATTGCGACCGGCTGGCGAGCACGAACAAGTAAGGAGATTCCATTTGCTGAATCGCCCGTTCAGCATCGAGTCTGGCGAGCTAACGCCGACGCTTAAACTCCGCCGTAACGTCATTGCTGCCAACTATGCCATTGAAATCGAAGGGATGTACGCAGGAGCAGATGACGCCTGCGATTGAGTGCGTGAAAGCATCGCTAGCAGTAGCTGCATTCATCGACACTCCGTGATCGCGCGAGCTTGGTGACAGCAGGCGGATTTGCTACAACGCTCGCTCACATTGACTGGCCGAACTCCCCCGCATGGACGCGAGCGTGTGACGCTACAGCGGACAAGGCCTTCTTGACTTTCGCGGACTTCACGGATGAAGAACTTCCTGCGCGCAGTGCGGATTGCACTGGTGTATCGATGGACTGTCGCTATCGCGCTGGGGAGCGCCATCATGATTGGTGCTCTGTGGGGCGCGAACATCGGCACGGTCTACCCGTTTGTGGAAGTCGCTTTCAAAGGTCAATCGCTCCACCAATGGGTGGATGCAAAGATTAGCGACGCCAAGATGGAGATCGCGACTTTTGAGAATGATTGGCGCCCGGAGCTTGAGGAACAACTACGCAACGCCAGCGGGGCCGCAGCGGAGAAGATTCGCGCGGACATCTCCAGCAGGCAAGTCAGTGTCGACGCCGCAAAAGAAGAATTGGCGCAAGCCCAATGGCTTGAACCCTACATCAAAGGCTGGCTGCCAGAAGATGCTTTCCAAACGTTGCTGATCATTGCGGTTGTGTTGTTAGTTGGAACCGCCGTCAAAGGCATCTTCATCATCATTAATAACGTGATGGAGGATCGGCTTGCGCTCCTGGCAACGTTTGATTTGCGCAAGAAACTCTACCGCAACGCGCTGGCACTGGACGTGGTGGACTTTGGCGCGGACGGCGGCAGCGATTTGATGGCCCGATTCACGTTCGATATGGAAAACATCGTCGCGGGCTTGCGGGCGTTGTTCGGCAAGGCCGTTCGCGAGCCGCTGAAGATGGCCGCGTGTCTGATTGGGGCCGCATGCATTTGTTGGCGTTTGCTGCTCTTCTCATTGATCCTGGCGCCTGTGATGGCGTTTGCCATTCGCCGTATTGCCAAGACGCTCAAACGAGCGAACCGCAAGGCGATGGAGGAAATGTCACAGATTTATGGCCGCCTTGAGGAATCGTTCCGCGGGGTGAAGGTTGTTAAGGCCTTCACCATGGAGCAGTACGAACGGCGGCAGTTCCATGACACCAACAAGAAGTACTATCTCAAGGCGATGAAGATCGCCCGGTACGAGGCGCTGAGCCGGCCAATCACAGAATTCATGGGCGTCGCCACGATCTTGCTGGCGTTGCTGGGAGGTGCATACCTAGTCCTCAATAATGAGACGCACGTGCTGGGAATTCGCATGTGCGACCGCCCATTGGGGATTGGTGCGTTGCTACTTTTCTATGGCTTGCTAAGTGGCGTCAGCGATCCGGCTCGCAAACTGACGGACGTCTATAGCAAGATCCAAAGGGCTGCCGCGGCCAGCGATCGCGTCTTTGATCTCTTGGATCGACAAGCCAAGGTGCGCGATCCGGAGCAACCCGTCGTGCTGCCCAAGCACAGCAAGCAGATTGTCTTCAAAGATGTCAGCTTCGCATATTCGCCTACTCAGCCTGTGTTGCGAAACATCAATTTGACGGTCGACTACGGCGAGACGATTGCCATCGTTGGACCAAACGGTTGCGGCAAGAGTACGCTGCTCAACTTGTTACCACGTTTCTTCGATCCGCAGTCAGGCCAGGTGACGGTCGATGGCATTGATATTCGCGAGTCACGGCTGCGAGACCTGCGCAGACAGATAGGGCTGGTGACGCAGGAAACTCTGCTGTTTGACGACACCATTGCCAACAATATTCGTTACGGCCGTCGCGACGCCTCGCAATTGGAGATCGTCGCGGCCGCGAAATCGGCCCATGCTGACAGGTTCATCACGGAGAAGCTCAAGGACGGCTATGAGACCCTCGCTGGCTCGGCAGGGCAGTCTCTTTCCGGAGGGCAGCGGCAGCGGATCGCGCTGGCGCGAGCCATCCTTCGCGACCCGGCAATCTTGATTCTGGACGAAGCCACAAGCCAGATTGACCTGGAAAGCGAGCAGTTGATTCACAAGGTCCTTGAGGAGTTTACTCAAGATCGAACAACGTTCATCATTACTCACCGCATGTCCACGCTGGCGCTTGCGGACCGCATCCTGGTGATGGACAGCGGCCAAATCGCAGACAGCGGCAGCCATGAAGAACTGCTCCAACGCTGCGCGTTGTATCGCCGTTTGCATGATCTGCAGTTTCGCGAAAGCGCATAGCCCGCCTGGGCTGGTTGCCGTTTATGCCAATTCTGCGCGTTGCGCCGCGCGATGCCCTTCTGCGGCGGTGAGTCCAAGACGGTCAAATGGCCATGAAATGCGGCCGGTTTTGACCACTCCAAAGGATTGACCTATAGAAGGATAGGCGTGTTTCTCTTTGATCTGGGCGAACAGTCCGCGCGCCAACGACAACTCTCTGGCGATGATCCCGTCGCATGGCGGCAAAGGGTCCGGTCTGAACATGACGGAAAACCTAGAGGAAGTACGCGACTCCAGCGATGACTTTGCGGAGATTCTCCGCACGGTCAATGACCAGCGCGCGCGGTTGGTCGATTTCGCCAATAAACAGCGAACAAAGACCGCGGCCATTAGTACCGCTGTCCAGGAGAAGCTGGAAGCCTTGGCGTCTCGCCTGGCCGAGCGTGAACAGGCAATTGAGACGAAAGAAGCGGAACTTGCCACCCGCGAAGCTGAACTTGCTACCGAGGGGGAGTCTGTCGACGAAGCGGTCCGTACCGCGGAAGAACGCCAGGGAGCGCAGGAACAGCGGGAGCAGGAACTCAACACCCAAGCGGCCGAGATTGAAAGCCAACAACAAGACTTGTTGGCCAGGGCTGCCGAGTTTGACGAAGAGGTTGCCCGCGCAGCGGAAGATCGCGCGGAGTTGGATAAGCAGCGGACACAACTTGCCGAAGAAATTGAACAACTGGCCGAGCGTCGCGAACACCTTCACAAGAAGCTGGAAGAGTTGGACGCCGAACGTGAGGAGTGCAGCGCCCAACAGGCACGCACCGAAGAGCAGCGACATCGGCTTGCCGAAAGGATGCAAGCTCGCCGTAGAGAACTCACCGAACAACGCGCCCAACTCGTCGCAGAAGGCGGTGGCGCATCCGACGAAGAGTTGCGCAGTACCCAAGCTGAGCTTGTCACCGCGCAGCAGCGAATCACCCAACTTGAAGGCGACCTGGATCAAGCTCGCAAGGACTTGGAAGCAGGCGGTGGCGGCGCGGACGAAAGCGAACTCAAGCAATTGGCCAAGGCCTGCCGCGATTTGGAACGCCAGTCTTCCGCTGATAAGCAACAGCTTGCCGAGCTTCAAGAACAACTGCAGCAAGCGAAGGATGACCTGGCCGCCGCGCCAACTGGTGATGGCTCTGGCGAAGACGGCGGAGAGTTCCAGCAACGCTACGAGATGGCCTTGGCCGATCTTCGCGAAGAACGCGAACGTGTTGCCGAGCTGGAGGAGAAACTCACCCAAGCCAAGGCAAGCCGGGGTGGTCCGGTTGACGATGGAGGGTCCATGGATTGGGAAGCCCAAAAACAACGCATGCTGGCTGCCCTGGAGTCTGACTTCGATGAGAACGACGAAGCAGCTCAGCAAGAAAAACTGACCGTTGCAGAAGCCATCCGCGTGACGACGCAGGCCGTCCAGGAGAAGGACCGCGAAATTGAGCAAATGCAGCAACTGTTGGAACAGCAAAGTTCCAATGTTGGCGACTTGGCCGTGGGTGCTGCTGCGGTTGCCGAATTGTTGGACAAGGACGAACTAATCCAGCAAGAACGCGACAACCTGCAGAAGATCCAGGAAGAATGGCGAGAAAAGCTTCGTCAGTCCGAAGTCGACATCTCACTGGAACGCGCAAAGCTCGCCCGCGACAAAGCCCAGCTTGACGAGAAGCTGCGCGAGGTTGAAGAGCAGATGTCTAATCTCCAGAATGCCACAGGCGGCGGCAACAAGGAAGAAGAAAAGAAGGGCGCTCGCGGCAACTGGCTGAGCCGCATGGGGCTCAAAGGCGAATAGTTGCTGACGTCGCGATTCTTAGTCCTTCATTCCTGGCCGGAATCAATCTTGTTCAGTTGAGGCTTGCTGCGCAGAGCGTTGCTCCGGCTTATTGCCTTCCCCCGATGATGTGCTTGACCGTCGTCCTTCACTTGTGCGAGTTGACGCGCTGGGGACAACTTGTGGAGTCTGAATGCTGCGAGCGCGAGCGTTTGCGACAAACTCGTCATGCATGCCCACAAACAGCCAACAGGTGACAACCGCGCTGGCTACCAGGAACGCCGTTCCCAGCTTGCGCGTCTTCTTAAGCTGCCACCACATGAGTGCTCCGCTTAGTCCCCACATAAGCATGTTGACGAACATGGCATCGACGATGAATGCCCACCACCAGCGAACGTTCATCTCGTTAGGATAGCCGTGGCTGACATGCAGCCGCATTAAAAACCGCTCGGGCTCAATCTCCGGAACTTCGCCAAGCGGTGTGGCGGTGCCGTGTCCTGTGGCCAGGTCATACGAAACTCGATAAGTCTCGCCGGCAGATTGAGCATCAAATTGGAAACGCGTTCCGCCTCGACGGCTGGGAATCAACTCAGTCGGATCGAGTGAATCGGTCTCAATGCCGGATTCGGTGAGCACGGCCAACGCTGCCTTGCGCGCTTGCTCGCCTATCGACGCCAATTCCGGTTGTTCCGGCAAACGTGCAAAAGGATTGGGCTCGGTGGGTTCGTTGTTCGTCGATCGCAATTCGCTACGTCGGAGCCGCGCTGACTGCGAGGCGGGATCGACGGAAACGGTGAACTGCTCGTCTTCGCTACGGTAGTTGTACGACATCGAACCGCTGAAGCGCGGATTGGGTTCATCCGCAAGTTCCAATGAAGGACGCCGATCACCTGAAGCGGATGCATCCGGCTCCTGTGCGTTTTGTTCTCCATTGATGGCGGCAAGGATTTGCTTTGCCAGCAACTGCGGCTCAGGCGTTGTCTGCGAATCACTCAATGCCGATGTATCGAATTCGCGCGTTGTCGATGTCGAAATCAAACCAGGATGATTGAAATAGACCGCCGAGATCCCATACAGCAAGACAAAAGGCTGCATGAACAATCCGCTGTAGAGATGCACTCGGCGAATTAACCGCATCGTTGTGCGGTATAGCCTGGTTGGTGCCTGTTTTGGTGGTTTTTCGGTTCACTTCCGTTGTT
>CALJLD010000172.1 GCA_937982665.1 uncultured Planctomycetales bacterium | reverse complement strand
GGGGACCCCCCTATGCAAAACCGTGACATTTCTATGCGCGGTTGGCACGCGGTACACGCGATCAAAGGCTGTAGCTTTTGAGGTAGCCCCTATACTAGCGGCAATTGGGAACGTGTAGCCGCACGGTCACACCAACTAAGCAAGAAGTCATTCACGAGTCTACGCACCAACTACCCACTCAGTCGACGCATCGACGACACTATGGGCAACTACAACTTCTCAGCGTTGGACGACAAAGAGTTTGAAGCGCTTGTATGCGACCTTGTCGGAGCCCTACTTGGAACGCGAGTGGAGCGCTTCAAGCCAGGAAAGGACGCTGGTGTCGATGGGCGATGGTTCGCCACGAACGATAACGAGGGTATTGTTCAATGCAAACACTGGATGCGGTCAGGTTTCGCTGCGCTCTATAAGACAATGAGTGAACGCGAAAAGCAAAAGATTGACCGTTTGGATCCGATGCGCTATATCCTCGCAACCTCTATAACGCTTTCGCGAAATAACAAGAAGAGGCTAGCCACCGCTTTAGCCCCACACATAAAATGCGACAGCGATATACTTGGTTTGGAAGATCTAGAGGATCTCTTAGAACGACACCCAGACATAGAGAAGCGCCACTATAAGCTCTGGCTATCAAGCGCATCGGTATTGCGTCATGTATTCCATAACGCTGTACTGGGCCGCAGCGACTTCGATGCCGCAAGCATGCAAACGAAGTTTAGGCTACTAGTCAAGACCAACACATTTGATGCTGCTGCGGAATTGCTCGCGAACAGTCGTACTGTGATTATCACGGGCGCACCTGGAATTGGTAAAACGACATTGGCAGAGCAGCTTATCGTTCAACATCTCGTCGACGGTTATGAGTTGGTATCGATGCGTGACATCACCGATGGCGAGTCGGTGTTTTCGGCAGATGCAAGACAGATATTCTACTTCGATGATTTCCTCGGAAGAAATATGCTCGAAGCACTGAAACTTCAACACGATTCTCATATTGTTAGTTTCATCCGGCGCATTGAACATGATCGACTGAAGAGATTTGTTCTTACTTCACGAAGCAGCATACTAAACCAAGGCAAGTGCCTAAGTGACTTATTCGGTTTGGCAAAGACTGATAGGAATGAATATGAATTGCGTATAGAGCACCTGAGCAGGTGGGACAAAGCGCGGATACTTTACAGCCACGTGTGGCATAGCACCCTCTCCGACCGCACTCTCGACGAGATATTCGTACAGCAGCGTTACAAACACATAGTTAATCATCCTAATTACAATCCGCGACTTATTGCGTTCATCACCGACAATGATAAGACAGGAACATTGCCGGCCAGCGAATATTGGAAGTACGTCGAGCATACACTTGAAGATCCGAAGGACTTATGGCGGCATTTTTTTGAGCAACTTAGTCAAGACTGTCGCGACTTGACCTACTTGGTCGTACTGAACGCAGGCGAAATAGCTGAAGGTGACCTTCGCTATGCCTTCAGAAGGATTCGGTCAAGCTTGCCAAGCGACATTGGGAAGATCGCCCATGATGTAGCTGTGGGACTAAGGATATGTACGGGATCATCGCTTAATCGAAGTATTGACGCTCGCAACGACACTGCCACGTACGATCTTTACAATCCGTCAATTGCGGACTATGTCCTTCGTGATGTCGAAGATTGGGCCGTATTCGCAGAGTATTTTGCCGCACTTCGTACTGTTGCGTCGTTGGAATATTTGGAGGAGTTGAGAACCGCGCACTTCGTGTCCGAAGCAGCGTATGTGCATATCCTAGATGTTATCGCCCATGATTGCCGCGGGCGCCCATCCGGGGATGCACATGCTTTGGCGGTTTGTTGCAGATTGTTCGAACATGAGACGCTTTGTAAAGCCCATCGAGAGATGCTACATACACGATTGAACAACCTACCAATCCGCAACTTTTCGGGAAGCGACTACACCTTGCTGGACGCAGTCATTAAGGCCCTTAATCGACGCCTAATCGACGATCCGAACGCGGTGATTCGAGACACTTGCGAACGCTTAATGGAATGGCCGATGGGATTTGACGAATTGCCGCTGCTAGGAGAACTCTTGGCACATCGCGAGGGAAGTGAAGCTGATGCTCTGCTCGACAAAGCAAAAAAATGCGCTAGAGACCACTGGGATGAGTTCATTCGCGAGTACATTGACGAAAATGACCTATTGAGAGGCGTGTATGATGCAAGTGACTTTCAACAAGGATATTCGGAACTTATTAATGAAGTGGAAAAAAGGCTTGGCGAGACGGGCTTAGGTTTTGCGGGCTCGGAGGTAAGAAGCTTGTGTCTATCTGTATCGATGCACGATATCTCGGAAAGAAACTACGAATGGGATGAGGAGGCTTACGAGGCTAAGGAAAGGCCGTCACCTCCAGCAGTATCGGAGGTTGAGGATGGTCTTATTGATGATTTGTTCGAACGGGATCTACCCCAAGCGTGAAGAACGTCGGTGTGGCTCTTATGCTCATAAGGCGTGCTTCAAGCACGCAACTCATCTCCTCGCTGATTGCGCGGTGCAAGCTAGGTGCGTCGTGACGTAAACAGCGAATAAACTGGAGAATCAGCCAGCAGTGTCAAGAATGAACTCACCCCGCCCAAATGATCCCTATATCAATGTGTTTCTGGACACCCAGTTCTTTGACGCAAACCAGTTGGATTTTTTCAATAAGACATTTGACGTACTGCGATTGAATGTGGCTGCGGGCCACATTCGCGTGTTTTCCACGGCAGTCACTCAACAAGAAGTGGAGAGGCACGTGCGCGAACGCGCTCAAAAGATCAATGCAAAACTCGAATCAATCCGGAATGATTCAATATTGCGGCACGTTACGTGCGCACCGTTTGACTCTTTCAGGGTCACACCAACAACAACCGACATTGTGGATGTTATGCTCACCCAATTGAAAGAGTCCTGGGATCGCCTGGAAACGAGAACATTGCCGATTAGTGAAGTCGACCTGCCTTCAATCCTAGATGACTATTTCGCCGGCCGTCCGCCGTTTGGGTCAGGCAGAAAGAAGTCGGAGTTTCCAGATGCCGTTGCTGCGAGTGCACTGCGCATATGGTGTGAAGCGCATAGCCAACGAATGCACATTGTAAGCGGAGACAGCGATTGGGAGTCCACTTGTGAGGTTGTGTTGGAATTCTCATTTCATCGGGAAGTGGCGGAAGTATTGGAGCAATTTCCGGACGCAAATATATCAAATGCAATCCGTCAATGGATCACAAGCAACATGCCGGCGGTCAAAGAAGAGATTGCTGACGCGTTCATGAAGCACAAGCTTTCGCACAGCCAGCGTGTAAAAAGGAGGATACTGAATGCAGATGTAACGTGGATCCGAATCGACGATGTGTTCGTTATTTTGGCCGAGAACGGAGTGGCCACGGTTCAAGTGCCTTGCAAGATAAAGTATCGCTCTAGGAAATTGCGTAAAGATGCACCGAGTATTCTCGATGCTGCTACTCTTTCAGATTCGGGGGCAACGATTGAAACGATATCGAGGACTAAGGCTGTAGCCGAACTCTCCGTGCAATACGACGAGGCAAATGTGAGTCAATGTGAAATCAACAACGTACAGATTGCGCTTAGACGTCCTTTCGGACTTGGCTTTGGCAGGAACTGATTAAAGATCAATACAAGATGATTCCTCCAGGCATTGTTGATCTAAGCAAAACCGTCGGCACGCTGAGAGCACGATACCAACGGAAGACTGGCCAACATTGAATCTGAAGTAAAGCGATTCCTTTCGACGCTAGTCGAAGAACTTGTGAAAGGCCATCGGTAATCACGCGTGAGCATAGCTCCACCGCGCAGAGATGTTATCCATCTGAAGCAACTCGTCATCGCTTGTCCCGTCGCGTCTTTCCGTCATGATGCGGCTTGCACAACCACTGCAGATTCGAGACGTCCAACCGCTTCGGATCGTCGAGGCCTTTGAATGGTTTGATGTACATCTTATTGATGTTCATTGTCGCTGCGATCGAGTCTACTAGCAGTAAACGTCTCTACACCAATTTCGTCGATGGTTAGGTCAGGCAGCCATCTCCAGTCTTTGGCTAAGCCGATTCGGAATCTCTTGTCGTTGTATTTGTGGTATACGCTAGTCCCAATTACTAGGGTTCCTTTTCGCCCCCTGGGGGACAGTAAGTAGATAGGCGATTTTCCACCGACACGAACACGACCACCAGCACGGTGAATGAGTGACTCATAAATGTACAAAGAACTCCCACTTCCACACAGGACAGGTTTGGCGATGGATATAAGCGAAGCGTGCTGTTCGCCTTTGAGTTTTCGTGATTTGGCTACTAAACGAATGATTGATTCGACGCTCTTGAGGTCCGGCAAATATGTGAATTGATGTTCGACTGCAGCGTCCCACCATCCACGTCTAGCGTTGGGATTCGCGGGATAGCGTACAGTAATCGTTGTCCCATCAAAGCAAATTGACTCCGGTTTCATTTGGCCACCAAGATTGCGAGTTGGGCAAGGCACGCACACGGGAAAAGGGTTGCGGAAACCAAAGAAAAGCATTTTAAGAACCAAGTCGAATTAGCGGCCAAGTTTACCGGGCCCGCGGCCCAAGCCGTGGAATGAAGTACGTCATTTCTTGGCGAACATGACCCGAATTCTAGCCAATCAAGCTCGGCCGTTCGGGACGTCGGATTCATCGTCCGACGGGAGTTCGTCTATTAGCCGAACTCCCGTGGTCGGAAAAAACCGCCGTCGTTAAGATCGTACGCTCAACATGACCTCGCTCGCCGACTGTCCTCTCGCGACTTTCTGTCGTGATGCGGCTTGCACAGCCATTGCAGATTTGACACGTCCAACCGCTTCGGATCGTCGAGTCCTTTGAACGGTTCGATGTGATCAACATGCATCAGCTTGTCAGCCAGCGTGATGCCACATCCCGGCCAGTTGCAGATTCGCGGATTGTCGCGTGCAAAGGCATCTCGGACTCGCAGCCAATCGCGATCATAACCGCGCTTGCTAGGCGATAGCCTCTTGGATTGATGCTTCGGGCACCAACCTTTGTCCACAGGTTCAGGGCAACCAGGTTGCTGGCAGGGTCGTTTGGGCATCTTCTCCTCCGTTCAGTTGCGCGAGGTCCGCACGTCGTGCACTCTCGAATCCGTGGGACGCCTTAGCCAATTCTAGCGCCACAACGCGACACGTGGCCAACGTCGCGGCCTGGTGGCGTTTGTTGGCCACACGCCTTCTCTCCCGCGCGCGCTGCGCAAACATTCTTTTGGGATTCTCCCAAACAGCGCTTGATGTTTCTTCGCCCGCACTGCTCATGTGTCACACGCAACGGGGCAGGTTCACGAAGTAGGAGAAGACACATGGCTACGAAGAAGCGCACGACCAAGAAAGCCGCTCCCAAGAAGACCACGAAGAAGGAAGCGCCGAGGAAAGCCGCCACCAAGCCGAAGGCGTCTACCAAGAAGCCCGCGGCCAAGAAGAAGCTCAGCGCATTGGATGCAGCGGCAAAAGTTCTCGCCGACTCCAAAGAACCTATGACCACCAAGGAGATGATCGAGCAGATGACGGCGAAGAAACTCTGGACGAGCCCTGCCGGCGCGACCCCTCACGCCACGCTCTACAGCGCGATCCTGCGGGAGATCAACGCCAAGGGGAAAGGCGCCCGCTTCAAGAATACAGAACGCGGGAAGTTCGCAAAGGCCTAGCGTCTAGTTTCGCCCACAACGCCCCACGTTCGCCACGTCGGGGCGTTTTCTTCGTTTGTGGTCGAGGCGCGGCCGGATTCTTGTGCACCGAAAGATCGGTGTTAGCAATCAGTCAGGCAGCGTTCGTGCGGGCCGGAAGCTAATCCAATGCACGCGAAAATCCAAGCGATAAGTTCCGCGTGCAGCTGAGTGGACATTGCTAGGATGCTCAGATGCACCTCCTCCGCGAGCCAAACGGTTGCTCTTCACCGATATGACTTCGCGTCGTCGGCGCTGCCGTTCAGATTCAAACTTCCCGTTGCACCATTCCCAGGCGTTTCCATGCATTTCAAACATGCCGAGCCGGTTTGGCAATTTTGATCGAACAGGCCACGTGCGGCCGTTGGAGTTGAGCGCGTGCCAAGAATATTCGTCGAGCAACTCAAGAGACTCGCCGAAGGAATATTTGCTACTTGTTTTCTCGCGACAGACATATTCCCACTCTTCATCGGTTGGCAACCGATATCCTGTGCGGGAAATCACATCCACCGGAATTGCCATGCCGAGATCATATTCGCCTGAGTCATTGGGTTCGTAGCACCATTGATCTCGCGGTATCCCCTCTTGCAGGCTCAACCAGTTGCAATAGGCAACCGCATCAAACCAAGACACGTTATTCACCGGCCCATGAACACTCGGGCCGTGCGATGTATCCTGTTCGTGATCGCTGCGGAATTTCTGGAATTCAGCCACTGTGACCTCATGCGTTGCAATCGCAAAGCTGTGTTCGATTGTCTCTTTCTTAGGCAATCCGAATCCTCGCTCTCTGTCTCCCATTAGGAAGTCAACCGGTCCCTTGGTAACGACATATGTCTGGTCTTGTGAATTCACAAACCAGGTGTCGTCTCGAGATTGCCAAGTACCCTGGGCTTGGCTGTGTTCGACTAGCAATTCACCAAGCTGCCAGTTCTCCAATGCCCACCTAGAGGCAGAATGCACTCCGGAATCTGGGTGCCCCTGGAATCTAGCCACCAGAAGTTCTGAGAATTGCTGCTGCTGTTTGCTCGACAGACTGTGGTAATCGTACTTCCCAAGCGACAAGATCAGTGCGTACAGTGCAGCGGGATCCGTTTCCGTGGCGATGCGATCGGCAAGGGCTTCCGATCTTGCGCCAAGCAAGGCCAATCGATCAACGACATAGCTCCGCAGCGTAGGATCGGGCGTCTGCCGAAAAAATGGCCACACAAACTCGGCGTCATCCAGTTCCAACAGGCAAACTACGGCGTTGGCAAGGCTTCGCCAGTGTGCGTCCTGTTCTTCTCGTTCGCCATTCTCTGGAAATGGTCGGTTGAGGATCGACCGAAGTTGATTGACAGCCACTTGGCGTTGATGGCCGAGCGCGCCAAGGAGTGGCTGAAACTCGCCCCTTGTATCAGCAACGATAATGAGACTTATCACACGCTGAGGTTGGACTGCCAAGAACTCTGCCAACGCCGTAGCGAGTAGGGGGCGCGCTGCCATCTGTGCTGCATTTCGATCTCGAAACCTGCGTTCCATCGGATCTACAAGCTTGTCACCAACAGGGCGCAACATCTCAATCCAAGAATCTGCCTCTGGAGGTGGAACCAAGACGAATGCTGCTGCAACATCTGCGGCAAGTTGTTCCCAGTCGCCATTTTCCGAATCGTGGCGGGCCAAGGCTGCTGCAGCTCGGATACGTTGGGCAGGGTCTCCGTCCCTGAGGATACCCCACAATGTTGCTTGGGTGGCCTCGCTAAGCTTGGGGAGGCACTCGATGATCACGCCGACAGTTTCTTGATCTGCCTCCAGTAGCTGACGAATGAGACCGGGTTCAAGACTTGGTCTCGCGCTAACAAGCGCCAAATCTAACCGCAGCAGTGCGGGGGTAGCTTCAGCCCTCAAGGCGGCTTCACGCCGATCAGCGAGTAAGTCTGTCCCAATGTCATCGCGTTCTCTGAGCTCACTCAGGAGGCGAGGAACATCCGTAATCTCTGCCGATTCTATTTGCCCAACAAACGCATTCTGTTCTGTCCTCGACGTCTGCCAGTTGATAATTGCGAGCGAGAGGACGATCGTTGATGCGATGGCGATTGATGAGCCAACCAAGGCAGGTCTCCGTCTGCACCACAACCATGTTTGTTCCACCAAGCCTACAGGGCGAGCGAGGATTGGTTCTCCGCTGAGCCAACGGCCCAAATCATCCGCCAATTGGCCGCACGTTGCAAAGCGCCGTCCCGGTTCCCGGCTTAGGCACTTCAAACAAATCGTCTCAAGATCACGAGGGATCCCAGAATTGAGTTTGCGCGGATTCGGAGCATCCTCGGTCAACAGCTGATGCAAGAGCATTCGTTGATTGCCACGAAATGGTCGTTCCCCTGTAAGTAGCTCGAATAGGATTACGCCAAGCGAATATATGTCGCTGCGACGGTCAACTTTGTGGCTTTCCCCTTTTGCCTGCTCGGGCGACATATAGGCTGGTGTCCCCAAGACCTGCCCCTCGATCGTCACTGTGACTTCGCCGGCTTCCCGTTTGGCAAGGCCAAAATCCATGATATGTGGCACGCCATCGCGATCCAGCATGACATTGCTCGGCTTCAGGTCGCGGTGGATCACCCCCTGTTCATGAGCATGATGTAAGGCCTCGGCGATCTTGATGCAAAGCTCGGTCGCTTCCCGTGGAGTAGGTTGCTGGCCGCTGAGCCAATCGGTAAGTGTTAGGCCCTCGATAAGTTCGCTGACGATGTAGACTGTGTCGCCGTCACGCCCAACTTCATGAACACTTACAATGTTGGGGTGTTTGAGTTGGGCAGCAGCGCGCGCTTCGCGCAGAAATTTCTCTGCCTCATCTCTGTCGAGTTGATCCTTGCGTGGAATCTTGATCGCGACAGTGCGGTCGAGTTGGTTGTCATGAGCCTTCCAGACCGAACCAAAGGCACCAATTCCGAGCCGCTCGAAAAGATGGAAATGCCCAACTGCTCTTGAGTGCGCGCGATGTGTTGCTGTGGTTTCCGTTCCGACCAAACTAAAACTGCTGCCGCACGACGGACAAATGACATCTTCCAGCGCGTCGTCATCGACAAACTCGATCGGACTACGGCAATGGGGACATCGAACGTGCACGCAGAAAACTCCTGACTACAAGACCTGCTCATTCTGCGCCGTCCGATTCGCCAGATCAAACATATCAGCCAGCAAAAAGATGAGAGCTCAAGGAGATGTCGTTTTCCTTGATGTCTTCTTGCGGGACTGTCCATTGGGTGCTAGGCGATTCGCTTTTTTCCCGCTGAACTGTTCATAGCGTTGAACAATGACGTCCGAATATGCACAGTCCAGTTCCATCAGAAAGGCGTTGCGTCCAGTTTGCACCGCAGCAATCAGCGTTGAGCCACTACCTCCGAACAAATCTAGAACATTCTCACCAGGCTTGGATGAGTACTGGACGGCACGCACCGCCAGCTCAACCGGCTTCTCCGTGAGATGGATCATCCTCGCTTGGCTGACCTTCTTCACATGCCATAGGTCAGACGCGTTATTGGGTCCGTAGAACTTGTGAGCAGCGCCTTCCTTCCAACCGTAATATGCGATCTCGAACGCGCCCATGTAGTCCTTGCGTGTCAGGACCGGATGCTGCTTGTCCCAGATGATTCCCTGAGAGAAGTACAAACCGTTCTTCTTGAGAAACGGTGGGTAGTTGCCGAGGTTGCCGTAGCCACCCCAGATGTAGAAGGAACGGCCTGGCTGCAGAACACGTGCAATGTTTCCAAACCAAGCATCCAAGAGTTTGTCGAACTCTTCGTCGGGCAGATAGTCGTTCTTGAGCGGTCGGTCCTTCGCTCGCAGCCTCTTCGATGTGGGGTTGGCCTTCTCCGGATGCCTTGCGAGATCGAACTGCTTGTGGTTGTTCTTCTTGCTGGGTTTCTTGTTGGGGTTCGTGAATGACGACAATCCGGCGCTGATGGCGTTGTTGCTTCGTGGTTCGACTTTCACGTTGTAAGGCGGATCCGTGTTGACCAAGTGGACTTTCGCACCATCCAACAGTCTGTCCACGTCTTCGGGCTTCGAACTATCACCGCAGAGCAAACGATGATTGCCAAGGATCCACAAGTCACCTGGTTTGGTCACTGGATCATCGGGTGGCTCGGGAACAGCGTCTGGATCGGTCAGCCCTTCCTCCACATCGTTGCCGAACAGTTTGGCCAGTTCGTCTTCACCGAATCCCAACAAGTCGATGTCGAATTCCAAGTCTTTCAAGTCCGACAATTCCAAAGCCAGCAGCTCGTGATTCCAATCGGACAGAGACGCCGATTGGTTGTCCGCGATTCGGTACGCTTTGATTTGTTCAGGTGTCAGTCCGGAGGCCACGTGCACCGGCACCTTCGCCATGTCGAGCTTCTGAGCCGCTTTGAAGCGAGTGTGGCCGACGACGATCACGCCGTCTTCATCCACAACAATTGGCTGCCTAAACCCAAACTCCTTGATAGAAGCCGCCACAGCATCCACGGCTTGATCATTGACGCGTGGGTTCTTGTCATAGGGCTTGATGCGGTCGAGTGACCAGAGAGCTGTTTTCATAGCGGAGCGCACCTTGTGCACGAGGTTCGTGCTGGCGGGCTCCGAGATGCGGAGTGCGGCTCATTGAGCGGCGGGCCGAGGCGCCAGGAAGCCGCGGCCACTGTGTAGTTGAATTCTAGCGCTAAGCTAAGCTTTGTCAGCTTTGTCCAGCAGACGAGCCGGCGTCGAGATCTGTGAACACGGCGTTTGGAGGTGCCGTAACCGCGATCCGGGCCTTGCGCCCTTTCCGGTCAACCAAGCGAACGGTCATCCAAACTCCGTTGACCTCAACGACACGCCCGTGGCCTACGGCATACCAGTCGATGCTCCGGCTGAATTCCGCTTGCTTTGTGTCGTCATTCTGAACCATGTCGTTTTTGGACTCCGTTATGCCGTTGACGTTGACACAACCTCGTAATCACGTGGTTTTAGGGGGTTCTGTCAGTGTCAACACTGTCTACCAATCGAAACTCACGGGTTGGCTGTCCGCCGCGGGCGCCT
>CALJLD010000171.1 GCA_937982665.1 uncultured Planctomycetales bacterium | reverse complement strand
ACGGAACATGCTTGCCTGACCGCACAGGCGCTGATCGCATCCGCTGGAGATCCGGAGGCTTTTCTCAAGCAACTCGGCAAGCGGATTCGCTGGTGGTTTGCAGGTGTTTCCGCCGGGCTCGGTAAGGCGACACTCAAGTCATCAGTGCGGCTATGGCTTGGGGTTTCGCCGCACAAGTCCGGCGTCAACTCCGCAGGCAATGGCGGAATCATGCGGAGCGTGATTCTGGGCGCGGCGTTCCCATCTGATCGTAAACAATTGGCGCAGCTCGTGCAGTTCAGCACCAGAGCTACGCATCGCAATGCCAAAGCGGAACTCGGTTCGTGGATTATCGCCTTGGCCGCGGCTGAATCTGCCGCAGAGAATACGCTGACAACGGAACGATTTCGCGAAGTGCTGGCGGAATCTGTCGATTGGCGCGGAGACACCAAATTCCAACAGCTGGTTGAAGCCGCGCTGGCAAGCGTAGATCGCGGCGAGGAGACGACGCAATTCGCCAAGGAACAGTTTGGCGGGCGAAGAGTCTCTGGCTACATCTTGCAAACCACGCCTGTTGTGATTCACGCCTGGCTGCGATACGGGGCCGACTTCGCGACGGCGCTAAAAGAGACGATCCGCTGCGGCGGAGATACCGACACAATTGCCAGCGTTGTTGGCGGCCTGATCGCGGCACGCCACGGACGAGCATCCATCCCAGAGGAATGGCTAGCAGGCATCTGCGAATGGCCGCGAACGATCGATTGGATTGATCGGCTGGGCGATCAATTACAGCGTGTGCTGCAAACCGGCCAACCTGAAAAGCCGCTGAGGTTGCCGTGGTGGGGGCTTGTTCCTCGCAACCTGTTCTTTTTGTCCTGGGTTTTGGTCCACGCTATCCGTCGGGCGTTACCTCCCTATTAGCCGCCTCCTCATTAACCGTCCTGCCAGTCGCTGATCGAGCGTTGTTCAGCTCACTGTTGATCGCATTCAGCAAGCCCTGCACACGGTGTTCCAGTTCATGCGTCAGTTCGGCCGCAGCCGCGCGACGGTCGCGACGAGATTCGACCGGAAGCGGCTCGCCAAAGCGAACAATGGACCGTCGCGGAGCGCGAACTGTGGCTGAGTATTCGCCCAGCACGTCCTCTTCAAACTTATCGAGTGTCTCCGCCAGCCGCTCGACGCTGGGCGCTTCCTCCAGGTAATCGCCGGGGTAACTGAAGAGTTGCACCACAAAGAACACATCGTCCAGATCATCGTTGATGGCCGCCTGAGTTTCCGCGTCGGAGTCCGCTTCGGTCAGTTGCGTCAGCAGCCGTGACCGCAACTCTTTGACGCGTTCCGGAATCGTGCGCTCAGCTGGCGTCAAACTGTGCCGTTGTTCCAGTTGCTCCAACACGCAATGGGCAAGGCGGTCCGTTCGTTCCGCCAGTGATCCGTGGCCGGGCGCCTTGAGCCACTCCTTTTCTTTCAGCATGAGAATCGCGTCCGCGAATGTCAGGATGCGATCGGCCAAAGGAAATTCCTTCTTTGGACGCCAGAAGATCTTGTGTTCCAGGCTGTCCATCACTTTCAACAGCGCGTCCGTCGGGTCCTGCGTGTAGACATACTTCAGCGCACAAGGAACCGAGACGATTGGCCGTTTGGCCCGCTTGGCTGCCGAAAGCGCGATCACGGCCGGACCTTCCCGAAAGGGCGTGACGCGATCGTTTTGATGATAGACCTCGCCTTCGGGAAAAATGACCAGCGGGGAGTTTTTCTCCGCGACAATTCCAACGGCCGTGCGAAATGCCTGCATGTCGGCGCCTTCGCGATCGATGCTGAAGCACCCGTGCCATTGCAGGGCCAACTGCCCCCAAAAATGCTCGCTCTCGAAGACATGCCAGGTGGAAAGAAAGTGAAACGGCGTGCCCACGGCGTCCGCGGCGGCATACATCGAATAGGCATCCGCGTGCGTTGGATGGTTGGGCGTGATTAGCACCCCGCAGCCGTCGTTGACAAGCTCGCGAACGCGTTCCGCGCCTTCGATTGTGATGTCCCGCAACTGTTGTTCGCGCCGTTGCCTCCGCACACGATAACCGCGCATCAGCCGCACAAACCACGGCTTGAGCTTGGGTCCCCACCAGCGGGGCGGCGGCGCCATCCGGTAGGGATTCATCGCGGATTGTTTCCTTCGATCACAAGAACCAGTTAGGCTGAATTTAGCTGGCCGTTGGCTCAGACATTGGCACTTCGATTCATATGGCGATACAAGCCAGCGATTGTAACTTTAAATGCCCACTG
Source organism: uncultured Planctomycetales bacterium (assembly GCA_937982665.1). Classification (GTDB taxonomy): domain Bacteria; phylum Planctomycetota; class Planctomycetia; order Pirellulales; family S012-138; genus CALJLD01. Next base: position 16,768 of record CALJLD010000171.1, on the reverse strand, counting down.
AAAGCGAATCGCGAAAAGCTCAGATCGAGATCAAACGCCAACGGCGATTGGGTTGGCGTAGCTATACTTTGCTGTGCATCACGGTGATCATCCTTGGGGCACTTGTTGCTTACGGGATATGGCACAGCCAGTCGGCTGCGCAGCTAAGTCGGGAGATCGAAGCGATTCGCCAGCGAGATGAGCCGATCACACTTGCCGATCTTGCCGTTGGAGCCACCGGGGAAGGCAAACAAGCATTTTCCATTCTCAAGCGCGCTGAGCGATCCTATTCGGAAATCGATGAGCGGACAGGGCTGAGTGACGAGTTATCCAAACTCTCGTGGAATGACGACGAACAGTTTGACGCCTATTGGTCGCCGGAATACACCGCGGCTGCGGAGCGATTCTTGCGAGAACAGGAACCAACGCTCAAACTCGCCTATCAAGCGCTCGCAAACCCACAAGTTGATTTCCCCTTAGTTCAATTCGATGGCGTCGGCAACACCAGCTTTGACGGACTCACGGCTTATCTTTTTGGCGCTGACATTCCCTTGCGAAGGAAGCTCCATGTCGCAGGTTTCCGGGGTCGGACCGCGGAGTTCATTGACACATTCGAAGCCCTGTTTCGTCTCGCCGAGTCAATCGAGCATCACCCAGACTATCACATTCTTTGGGCGCGAGACGGCACCTTGATAGGGTGCGTCACGATTCTCGCAAAAAGCCTTCCGCGGCTTCAGCTTACGGACGAACAATTCCAACGACTGGATCAAGCGATCCAGCGCGCGGAACAGCAAACCCGCATGCTGCCCGCTGTCTGGGGTGAGCGCGTAAGACGGTCCGCGTTCTTTGCCAAACTCGCAAGCGGAGAACAGCAGGTCGAGGACGAATATGGCGATAGGTTCTCGTGGCGCGAAACGTGGATGTTGCGCGTAGAACCGCAATTGCTGGAATGCCATGCCATGTCGCTGCGGTATCACGCAGAAGTGGCAGACCTGATTGACACGCCCGGGCCGCAAGCTACCGAGTCGCTAATCGCGTTGCGCCGCGAGATTGACGCATTGCCTGACAAGCACACCTTTCTTGGGATCGACATTGCTCATTGGGAGTTTGTCCGCCGTGAAGGGCTCCTTACTCGGCAGCAATTGATCAATGCTAGGATTGCGCTCAGGATTGACCGCAGTTTTCGCGAGAAACGAGAGTTTCCTGAAGCGTTGCGCGACGCCGTCGATGCGAACATGCAAGAAATTCCGTTGGGATTGTTCACAGGAAGCGCCGCCGTCTACACATATGATGACGGGCATTTTGAGATCGGTGACAATAATCATCAAGCAAAGCTAAGGGTCGACTACGCCGCGGAACAGCCCAGGTGAGTAAAACAACTTCTTAGGTGTTTGAATGCCTGATGGCTCCGCAACCAGGTAAGACAAAGTGAGGGTAGCTTGAGTAAGATCGCGGATAACCAAGACAGTCAAGGCACGGAATTAGAACCCCCCAAACCCAAGTGGAAGCCCGGTTGGAAGACTTATTGCGTCACAACACTTGTGTTGTTGTTGGCGGCGGGTTGGCTAGGGCTGTGGCTGTGGGAGCAATCTGCCCGGCAAGAATTCGAGGCCGAAGTCGCCCAGCTTCGTGAGCGGGGAGAGCCGGTTTGGTTTGTCGATCTAAAGCCGGAGCCATTGCCGCCGGAACAAGACGGCACTTCCGATTTCCTGGCAGCCGCAACGATGCTCGATGCGCTGATGCGGCAAAGCAGCACGGTCACTCCCAGGCTGCGCGACAAGCTTTGGAAAAGCAAAACCAGTGCCGTGCTGATTCTTCCGTCGCAATATGATCTGCAACGCCTTGAAGACGCGCTCACGGAAAGCGGTGATATCCTTACTTCGCTAAGAAGAGCGATGGACCGCGGCAGCATGCAGCCACCGCGGGACTATGATGCGGCCATTCCCTACTCCGATTCCTCGGAGTGGATTGATTCGCAAAGGCCTCTGGCCGATCTCTTGATGGCCGAGGGCGTCGTGGCAATCGCAAACCAGGAAACAGATCGCGCCGTTGCTGCGGTCACGGACTTGTTGCGCTTTGTTGATCTCACCGAGAACAACCCCGAAACACTTGGGCAATTCGTCCGAATTTCCAGCATCGGTAAGGCGGTGGCACTACTGGCCCTGACGCTGGAGAACTGCGACCTGGATATTGATCAGCGTCAATTCCTGGACGAATGGCTCGAGGACTTGGAACTGAATTTGCGCATGCGACCAACTCTTGCGAACGAGCGAGCGCAGGTACTGACGACGATCGCCAACTTTGAAGAGGTCTTGCAGCGTGAGGGATATGAAAACATTACCAAGGACGCAAGTAACCTATGGATTTATCGTCGATTGCGCACCCTACAGTATCAAGATATGACAAAGTCCATTCACATGATGAACCAGGCAATGGAAGCCGTTGATCAAACCGGGCCGGAAGGCACCCGTGCGGTTCAAGAATGGCAAGCCGAATCCCAGGAATTGATGGGTTCTACCTACGTGATGACGGGCTTCTTCGTGACTTCCCCGGGTCCACTTCGCAATGCGGCCATGCGAACACGTCAGCAACTCCGCGGCCTGCGATTGGCACTGCGAGTTGACGCATACTATCGGCAGCATCAGCAGTTCCCCAAGTCGCTCGATGAAGTCTTGGACGAATCATTGCCGCAAATCCCGTTAGGCACCTATTCCCGGCTGCCGCCGGTTTATCGCACGTTGCCGCTGCGAGTTTCGCAGCAACAATCTTCGACGCAATCCGCGCCGCTGGGATTTGCTATCTACTGCGTGGGTGAGAACGGCGTTGATGATAACGGTGGAGACCGAACACTCCCAAACATGGTCGACGAGTGGTCTTCGAAGATCGAGATCAATTACAATCGACCTCCTCGCACCATGGACCCGAATGCCGAAGACGCCAACACGGAAAACAATTAAGGGGTCACCAGATTGGGTAGCACAGACGCTCCCGCGTTTGTTTCGCGCAGCGACAAGAGGTTGGCAAAGTTGAGGTGGCATGACGTCGATTGCAGACCACTCAAGAGGGACAATTCACTCTTCTTTCAAATCTGATCCAATCCTCTTGTGCCTTTCGGCACCCAGACGCAGGGGCGTCTGGGGCACCCGATAGTGCAGGACGGTAGCCTGGGGTAGCGTCAGCAATAATCATAACCCGCCGGCCGGAACAGACGGCGACAAGGAACCGAGATGACCGACAACGTTGAGAAAGAAGCCATTGAGCGAGACTCTGCCAGCGGCGAAGCTCAAGACACGCCCATCAAAATTCCCGATGCGAAATGGAAGCCTGGATGCCTGACGTATGCAATCGCCAGCTTCTTGTTGGTCGCGGTGGGCGGATGGCTGGGGAATTGGTTTTGGGCGCGATCAGAACGCTTGGCGTTTGAGGCCGAGATCAAAGCCATTCAAGATCGCGGCGAGCCGGTGTGGTTTGTGGACCTGGAGCCAGAGCCGCTGCCGGAAGAAGAGGATGGGCTGCAACTCTTCCTGGCCGCCGCGAAGTCGCTCGAACAGACGAGGCAGCAAACGGGCGCCGTTTGGACAAGTTTTGAGCAACAACACTTGGACGGTACAGGGCCGGGCGGCAACGGGGTGATGAGTGCCTACAGTGCGGCGGACCTGGCCAATTTTCGCCAGATCACAACGGCATCAACGCCGGCTTTGGATTTGTTGCGGCAGTCTTTGGATCGCGGAACGATCCGCTGGCCCATCGACTTCAAGACGGAAATACCCTACGCGCTCTTGCTGGAAGGCTTGGAACCGCAGCGGCACTTTGCGAATGTGCTCAAAGCGGAAGGTTTGGTGGCAATTGCCGACGGCGATACCGATCGTGCGATCACTTCGATCCAAGATATGTTCCGCCTGATCGATTCCGGGAAAGAAGAACCATTCCTGATCAGCCATCTACTGCGCGTCGCTTTCGCAACCTTCGCGATGCACGAGATCAAGGCGCTGCTTGAAACCCACGATCTCACCGCCGAACAACGAAGTGAGTTGGACGATATGTTGGCGCATGCCGAGGCGAACTTTCGACTTAAGGATTGTTACATGGCGGAGCGAGCCTCGAGCATCACGATGATTGCTTCGATTGCGGACTCGGCCGAGCCGGAAATGATCGGCTCGCTCGCCCAGGCGGAAGGACCAAGCTGGTGGATTTACGCGAATCTTTCAGCACTTCGCTATCGAGATATGTCGAAGGCTGTTTCCATATTCAACTCAGTGATCGAACATATCGATGAGACCGGTCCTCAAGCGACAGCGGATTTGGAAGCCATCGAGAATGAAATCTCTACCCTTTCCGATACTTATTTGATGACGAAGCTGACGCTCCCCTCGATGACCAGCATGAGGAGATCAGGGCTCAGGTATCGGCAACAACTGCGCGGCTTGCGCGTAGCTTTACGCGTGGATCAGTTCTATCGTACCAAGGGGAATTTCCCGAATTCGCTTACGGACGTTCTCGATGAATCGATGCCGGAGATTCCGCAGGGAACATATTCCAATCAGCCGGTGGTCTACCGTACCACGCCGACGGGTTTTGTGATTTACGGCCTGGGCACAAATGGAATTGACGACGGTGGCGGCGGTGATCAAGACGAGTCTGATGGACTGGTGGAATTGGAGTATCCCACAAAGACCTCAGCAGATGGTGCCGTTGATGACTCCGCGGCTGATTCTTCCGGCGATGGATTGCCCAATTAGTTCATTTCGTGATTGGCTAGTCAGGCAAAACGAAGAAGGCGACCGCGACGTTGGTGAGTTCTTGAACGCGCGGCGACGTGAAAGTTCTTCTTGCGCAGCCGAAGCGGCACGTTGATGAGGAACGGCTTGCGTTGAATGTTGATCAACAACAACGCGGACGGTCGCTTGTTGCATAGACGCTGCCGCGGAATAGAGGCTTGGAGGACACATTGTGTTTCGTGCGCATTGTGATCGCGTGCACAATGTGATCGCGTGCGAAGTTGTGTGTGACGCAATGCGCAGCCGCGCGATGCATGAGTGTGATGAAATGCTTGCCACGCGGCGATGCATGGTCTTGAGAACGAGAATCAGCACACCGCCACAGATTTCTTCTGAGAATCACCTCGGCGGGCCGGTCTTGCTCGCACACGCGGCAATTTCACTACCGCGCACACCGCAAATATCACAGGGATTTGCTCGTGTTGTACACGGGTTTGGACGGTGTGTTTACGCTAGCGCATCCAGCAACTCGGTGATTCAAAAAAACTTGACCGGCGCGGTTTCAATGTATACGCCTCAAGGGTTGCTGCTGAGGGTTGCTCCGCGTTGGGCTCCGGCCAGTTCGCCGGTCGGCTGCGCAAGCACAAGACGCAATCGATCGACACCAACTCATTCATCCGGTCAATAGCCGTGACCATCGATGGGCAAGGCAAGTAAGACCATCCCTCGCATGCGTGAACTGGCGCGGCCAAGCTGCCGCATCAACAGCGACCGCAGCGAGCCCTGGTGAATTATGGTTCGGAATCAGAACGCCTATTCGCAAAACGCTCTGAGATCTGCGTTCTTCGATGTGCCTGGCTTACGACGTGGGAATGGCTCGCCCGCGAGCGAATCTTCGCCACACAAACCACAGCACAAGCAGAATCACCAGCAGCACTGGCAGCCAGGGAGTGATGCCCACAAAGAACAGCGCCACGGATTGGCCGGTTGCCTGGAGGCTGCCAACGGATGAAGCCCAGGTTGTGCTCAATTGGTCATCAAAGGTGGGCGACTGTGGCGGGACGTATTCTTTCTCTTCACGGGCGGTGATTGTGATTGTGGCGAGCGCCGCGCGATTGGAAAGGTAATTCAAGCGACCTTCCATCCGCTCGATCACGCTGCGGATCCGCTCAAGTTCGCTTTCGAGTTGGATGACCTCATTCAGGTTTGTTTGCGAGTTCTCCAGAAAATCCAACACGCGTTGTTCCAGTTTGCGCTTGCTGGCGATTTGCGCTTCCAGGTCAACAAACTCCTCCGTCACATCTTCCGAAGTTTGTTTCAGGTCCGTGGGAACGCCCAAGTTGCTGATGTCACTGAGGAAGTCCTTGTAGCCTTCGACGGGAATGCGGATCTTCCAGCGACCGTAGCGGCTTGTACCTTCAGTGCTTTTGATGTCCGCCTCGGCAATGTAGCCGCCGAAGCGATCGACAAGGTTGAACATTTCATCCGGCAACGACGTGAAGTCATCCACCTGCAGACTGAGTTCCGCGTTGTAGATCACTTTGCGCTGTCCGGCGATGTTGTCCGCCGTTAATGCATCCGACTCCGCCCCTTGATTGCCACCGGGCGATTGCGCGACGGACATCCTGCCCGAAGAATCCGCATATCGGGCGGGCGAGGCCTCATAACTTGCACCGCAGCCGCTGAGACTCAGCACAAGAAAGCTGCCTGCAACGAACAAGGTGAAGAAGCTCTTGCAGTTGCGGGTGCGCGCAGCGGTAGCGCAGTGATTCTCGAAGCGCATTGGGCTAATCCCATGAAGGTGGGTGAAACCTGCAACTGATCGCAGGCGGTCCGACGGAGTGCACCCGCGGCGGCAGCTTGGACCTGTATGATCCAATGCGGGCTCACGTGCTTGGGCTCAATTATGATGACGCTTGAGCGGCGAAAATATTCCAAGCAAGGCGATCAAAAAAACAAAAAAAGATCCGCGCGTTGACGATTGTGTCAACCCGCGGATCCTTGTAAGCCCCGTTTCCGCCCCGGTGGTGTCTGCCCCGGTGCTGCCCCGGCTGCCCCTGTGTTTGCCCCTACTGCCCTTGAGTTGCCCGCTTATCTAGATAGCCCCAAAGCTACCCCATAGTTCGCCGTGGATTGTCCACGGCGGCCAAGCGATGGCTCAAACTGGCGGCTACTGACGGCGCGGGCCTGTTCCGGCGTTGGCCGAAGTGCCAGCACGACTGTTCATCATCGACAAGACCGCAGGAGTGATATCCAGGGACTTCTCGTAGTAAACGATGCGTCGCGCGACTTCGGCTTGCACCATGTTCGCCTGGTCCGTGGCTAGCGGTTCTCCGTTGAATTGCACCGCAACGTGAATCCCGTTTTGCGAGCAATAAGCGGCCGTGGCATCACGGACTTCCTGATAGACCTTGTAGTAGATGTCGGCTTCGCGATCCGCGAACTTATTGCGTTGCAACGCCAGCGCGGCGTTCATGTCGGCAACTTCGCGAGCAAGCGTTGCTTCTTTTGTCGTGTAGTCGGCGGAGCCCTTGTCGAGGATCATCAGTGCCTTTTGTTGGGCTTCCAAGCGTGCCCGAGTGTTTTGGAAATCGACGTTGGCAAGGTTGACGTCTTGCTCCAATTTTTCACGCATGGTCTTAAACCCAGCGTGATTCTTGAAGATATAACCGACGTCGATGAGGGCCATCCGCATGCCGCCTTGAGCGAAGGCAGAACTGCTGATGGAAAGAACCAACATTGCCGCAGCGGCAAAAATGATCGACCGTTTCACAATTGGCTCCCTTGTTGGAACGCGCTTTGATTCGTGTTGGGGGTGCGCCCAATACATGGGCAACGGGCACGGACTTGGCAACTGCATCCGCATGCCTGCTGCCGTCGTACCACCCCTACAATCGGCAAACTCTGCCTGATCGATCAGTCTTTTCGGCGGGAATCATAAGCTGTGCCGCTGACGGCACCAACAGCAACCCGCTGGCGCGCCAGCACCGGAAGCATGCGCGCCTGGGCGAATAGCGAAGCGCCATGCGAGGCTTTCCCGCGCGCAATCGTCGCGATGAATTCGCGCGCAAGTGCCTAAGACCGCATATGGCGGAAGCATGGAAGGATCGACCAGCCGTTTCAGCTAGGCCAGATCGCGGTCTTCAAACAGCAGCAGTGACAGCAGCAGCATGAACGCGCAGTACATCGCTGCGTACAACCCGCACAGGCCCATATAACTGAGCGGCACTTCCCGCCCGGCAGTGATCGCTGCGTCCGTCTTGAAGTATTCCAAGACCGGAAGCACGGTTGCAATTAAGCGGGAGAAGAACTCCACGGCTTCAAAACGCCCCAGCGAGCTTTCCACAATCAGCGGAGTCATATGCCCCAGCACATAAACGCTGAAGCAGATCGCCAGGTTTGCCGCCATGGGCAATCGCGTTGAGATGGCCACGCCAATGGAGGCCAGCACCATGACTTCCAGGAATCCCAGCGCCAGGCCGGGAATGGTCCAAAGCACCTGGATTTGAATGTACGGTTCCGTCACCAGGTGCAAAACGCCGGACTCGGCTGGATCATACGATCCAGCTTTGTACGCCAGGCCAATCAAGAAGTTTGTCCCCAACAGCAGGAACATGAACAGCGCCGGCGGAACCAAGCCCAGGAATTTTCCCAGGATAAATTGCCAGCGAGCAATCGGCTTGCTCAGCACAGTCAGGCTTGTGCGGCCTTCTACTTCGTCCGAAATGGAAATACTGGCCGTCCACAAAGCCTGGAACAAAGCCAAGAGCATGATCACAGTCAGCCCCAGGTCTTTGTACATCTTGTAGTCTTCGCCAAAGGTGTTGTACGGGATCCAAATGGCGAACGTGATGATGGCTCCGCCCAGAAACAACAACACCCAATACAAACCCTGCCACATCGCCTCTTTTGACGTCGTAACGGCAATCGCATAAAGCTTCGGCAAAGCCAGACGAATGATCGCAAACAGCAAGAAGACGGCCAGCACTGTGGCCGCGGCCCAACCGGCCGTCCACAGCATGACCGTGGTCCCAAATGCCGATTGCGATTCCGCACCGTCAGACTTGAGTGCCCAAGGCAGAGCAACCAGCGCCATCAACGAAGGAATCAGGCACAGATAGAAAATCGGCTGACCCAAGCCGCCGATTGTCAGTTCATCAATCAACACCGCCTTCTTGGCTAATGCAAAACGCCCGATGAAATAGATTGCCGCGACCAAGGCCGTAGCGGCCGCGATCCCAATCCCAATGTTCCACAATGGGGTCGCCCACATCCAAAGTGCGCCAACTGGAAGGATGCCGTTGCTCATGAGATGGGTGGAGCAGGATGAGGGGAGCGGGATGGAAGTGATAAGCCGAGCGGGAGCCGTGCACCGATCTCAAGACTTCGGATCGTGATGGAGGCGACCGAACGAGCCCAAACTGCGAAAAAACCGGGAAGATCAGCAGATTGGCTGACCGCCTTGTGCCAGAGTTGGCACGCAAGTCTTGGGATTCTCAGCCTAATCGCCAGGCCAATGCGCGCATATGGCCTTTCGATCTAATACGCAGGAAAAAGCCCTTGGTTCGCGTACCAAAAGCGCAGAATCTGCGGGTTGCTGGGATCATGCGATGCAAGATGACGCACCGCGGATTCGCCACAGAGAAACGGGCAAAACCGCTCGAATGAGCCGCGCAACTCGAAATCGAATACTTTAGCGGCCGCCGGAGCTACGTGCGTCGCTGCGTGCTTGATTGAGCAGATCGGAAAGCGCCTTGATCTGTTCCTCAAGCTGGGTCAATGTGCTGCGGAGTTCATCGCGATCAGTTTGCCCACGAGGCGTCACCCGACCACCAGGGGCTTGTACACCGCCTGCGCTGCGATTGGGATCCTGCTTGGCTTGATCCAACATCTGATTGATCTCTTCAATCAATCGTTGGACCTCTTCCGGAGAGACTCGTTGCGTCTCACGAGATTCCGGCGAGCGCTCACCTTCTCGAGTTGGCCGCTCACGGTCCCTGGCTTCCGTGCCTCGTCGTTCGGCCTGTTGTCGTTCGCTCTGTTGTCGTTCGGCCTGTTGCCGCTCGGTCTGGCGCTCAGCAGCGCGGCGTTCCGCGTCCTGGCGAGCTTGTTCGGCTTGAGCTCGGGCTTGTTCGGCTTCCGCGCGAGCTTGAGCCGCACGGCGTTCCGCTTCCTGACGGGCGCGAGCTTCCGGACCTTGGTCACGATTGCCACGGTCTTGGTTGGCTCTCTCGCGATTTGCCCCTTCGCGTTCGGCGCGATCGCGGTTTGAGCCTTCGCGGGCCGGGCGATCTGCTTCCCTGCGATTTTGATCCGGTCGATCCTGATTTGCGCGATCACGACCAGGTCGGTCGCGGTCGGGCCTGTCACCGTCTGGTCGGTCACGGTTTGGACGATCATTATCGGGTCGATCACGGTCAGGCCGATCACGGTCACCGCCATCACGCTGGCCGCGCATTTGGGCGCCAAGTTGTTCCAGCGCCTGACGCAGCTCACGGTTTTCGTTCCGGAGTCGTTCATTCAGGTTGCGGTATTCGGCTTGCTGTCGCTCAATGCGTTGCGCAAGTTCTTGCATTGCCGAGCGAAGTTCCTCGTTAGCACGGCGAAGTTCCTCGTTTGTTCGGCGAAGCTCATTCGCGCCACGATTCTGGGGTTCGCGTTCTCGCTGCTCGCGCGATTCTCTTGGAACTGGATCACCCTCAGACCGGGGACGATCACGACCGTCGCGTTGTTGCGTAATTCTTTCCCGAAAGAGCTGTTGCTTTGAATCAGCCATGCTGGTTTGCAGTTCCGACAATTCCGCCCGAGCCGACTGAATGCGTTCCTGAAATTGCTCCTGCCTGGCTTGGGCCGCTTCAATCTTCAGTTCGGCCGCATGGAGACGTTCGGTCTCTTGGACACGGCCTTCATCACTGGTTGCGTTTGCAACGCGACGGCGAGCCTGATCCGCTTCCTGCTTTGCCGCTGCGAGTTCGGAGCGGGCGACGGTCAGTTCAAAATCGGCATTCCGCAGTTGTTCAGACGCATGCGCGATGGCTTCCTCAAGTTGAGCTTGAGATGCTTCGAGGATTTGCAAACGGCCAGAATCATCGGCTGGCTGTGGACGATCACGACCGCCGCGTTGGTGCTCTCCTTCGCGCTCGCGCTGCCGTTGTTGTTCAATCACCTCGGCCATGCGACGGCGATACTCCTCTTCCATCTGTAAGTAGCGTTCGGCCTGTTGGCGGCGTTCCTCATCAGCGCGTTGGGCCTGTTCTTGTTGTTGGCGAAAGAGTTGCTCCATCCGCTCCCGTGCGGCGGCAACTTCGTCCGCTTTTTGGCGATCAGCATTCTGTTGGGCCAGCACCTGGCGTTCGAATTCGCGCTGGCGGTTGACGGCTTCACGTTCGGCCGCATCGCGATATTCGAGCCTCTCGCGTTCCATGGCTTCGCGTTTGGCGGCCATATCCAGGTGTTGCTGTTCCAGGCGTTGTTGGAACTCTTTTTCGCGTTCGACGAACTCACGCTGCATCGCCTCGCGTTCTTGTGCCATGGCCCGATGCTGTTCTTCCAATTGCCGCTCCGCGTTGCGTTCCCGCTCAATCAACTCGCGTTGCATCGCTTCGCGCTCTTCTTGCATAGCTCGTTGGCGAGCTTCCATTTCTTGCTGCATAGCGCGCTCTTGCTCGACCAGTTGCCTTCGCATCGCCTCGCGCTCTTCGTCCATCGCGCGCTGTCGGGCTTGCATCTCTTGCTGCACGGACTGATCGCGCTCGACCACTTGGCGCCGAATAGCCTCGCGCTCCTCGTCTTCCGCGCGCTTGCGAGCTTCCATTTCTTGTTGCATGGCGCGCTCGCGATCGGAAAGCGCCCGATTCAAGGCTTCCTGCTGTTCCGCCATCGCGCGTTGCAACTCTTCAATCTGGCGTCGGGCCGCTGCCAACTCTTGCTGTTGATTGGAACGTTGCTCAGGCTGGGGCTCGGCAATTCTTACTGGGCGACGCACGCGCTGTTGTTGGGGTGCACGCTGCTGTTGGGATGAACGCTGTTGGGGCGGCAGCTGCTCGATCACGCGATTCTCGCGTTCCGACTGCTCAACAACGCGCGGCGGTTGGTTGCCGGGTTTGGCTTCGCCAGGGTTCTTGGCTTCGCTGGTGTTAGGGAGGCGATCACTCGGCGAACGTTCGTCGGAATCGAAGTATTCGACCAGCGATTGCACCGCCCGACTCTCCGACGAGAGGTCTCGCATTTCCAACAGCTGCGCTGCCGTCGACAAGGCTTTGATGAGTTCGTCACTGGGCGGAACAGGGCGATCCGTTTCGGCTTTCGCGGATTTCAACGCGGCCGCCACGGCGTCGTACTCTTGCACCATTTGACCTTCGGCCAGGGCGCTGGCCGCCATGTCCAACATGACCACCAGGCGACGTGAATCCATGGTCGGTTGTTGTCGCTGCTGTGCATCCGCCTGAGTGCCTAGAGTTGGCACAAGGACGGCAGCCAGGACAGCAGAGAGAATTCCCAATTGGAATTGATCGATACATCGAATCCGGCGAAACATCTTCGCATCTCCCGAAGGCGGAAAACTGTGCAGCATTTTGAAGAATCCGGCCAGTTGGATGAGACAGCCGGCAGTGGGCGAACACCTTAGATTCCGTTATCGCCGGTGCGCAAACTTTGGGCAAGCGAAATCAATGACCAGGCCTTCCCAAGCCGCGAAATCCACAAAATCGCGCGCGGGAGGCCGGAATTGGGTTGCCTGACAAGCACGAAAAGTTCATTTTCGCCGCGATGTTAAGCTGCAAGGCACCTGCGGAGATGGCGCAAAGATCACGGCGACCGTGAGCGTCTGTGGGCCCGTTAGGGGCGGGCAAGCTCGTGCCGGAGTGGCAACCATGCCCCGTTTTGTTTGCTGCTCTCCACGCATTGCTGAATGAAGTACATGCCTTCCACGCCATCGCTCACGTTGGGGTAGATCGCATTCGCAGCATCAAACGGCTTTCCTTCCGCGCGAAGAATCATGTCATCGTAAGCGCTACGATAGACGTTCGCGAAAGCCTCGAAGAATGCTTCGGGGTGGCCAGACGGAAGTCGACAGGCGGCTCCGCCGGATTCGTTCATGAACGGGGCATTGGGATCGCGCGTGTACAGTGCGTGCGGTTGGCCGTTGTGACGCACGACCATCTTGTTGGGCTCTTCTTGCCGCCAGGCCAAAGACGCTTCCGTGCCATCAACTTCAATTGCCAGGTCATTCTCGCGGCCGTGGCTGATTTGAGATGCAGTCACCGTTGCCAGCGCGCCGTTTTCGAATCGAATCACGGCCGTGCCATAGTCATCGAGTTCGCGTCCTTGCACGAACGCCTTGAGGTGGCAACTGATCTCCGCCGGCATCAATCCGGTCATGTATCGAGCAAGATTGAAGGCATGCGTGGCGATATCGCCGAATGCGCCCGCTGCTCCGCTGCGCTGTGGATCTGTCCGCCAAGAGGCTTGCTTGTGGTCATCAGCTTCGAGCCTGGTCCGCAGCCAACCTTGGATGTATTGAGTGCGGACAGCTTGGATCTCACCGAACTCGCCGCCTTGCACCATTTGCCGCACCTGGCGAACGAGCGGATAGCCGGTGTAGTTGTGCGTAAGCGCGAAAACGATGCCAGACTGCTTGACGGTCTCGGCCAGGCTTTCCGCTTGAGCCAGGTCAAAGGTCATCGGCTTATCGCATACGACGTTAAAGCCGGCTTCCGCGGCCGCCTTGGCGATTTCAAAATGTGTGTGGTTGGGCGTGGCGATGGAAAGGAAGTCCACGCGATCGCCGGGCGGGCGTTTGGCTTCTTCCTCGATCAACTCTTGATACGAGCCGTACGCGCGTTCCGCGGGAATGTCATAGTCGGGCGCGCTGGCCTTGGCACGTTCGGGATTTGAAGAGAGTGCTCCGGCAACCAACTCCGCTCGATTGTCCAGAATGGCTGCAGTGGCATGCACACGGCCGATAAATGATCCTTGCCCGCCGCCGACGAGAGCCATCCGAAGTTTGCGATTGAGCGATCCGTTGGTCGACATGCGGCGTTCTCCAGACTGGCTTCAACGCGAAGGAAAAGTAACTTGGTTGCACCATTGTGAAGGTGATTCCAACGAACGCAAGCAATGCCCCCAAAATCTCCAGTTTCACTTGTTTTGGTCTCAGGCGTATCTGACCGCCGTGCAATGCGTTATGTTAACGCTGCGTTGCATCCTTGCGCGCTCCGTCGGCATGGCGCGTTTCTCCTTTTGCGACAATGCCTGGAGGCGACCATGCAGTTTATTGACCGGTTGGCGAATCTCGTGCGCGCGAAACGAAACGGCGTTTGTGTGGGGCTCGATCCGCGCGCTGCCAGCCTTCCAAACGAGTTGCACGTCCGGCACGCAATTGCGGAAGGCGGCCTTGAAGGAACTGCCAGCGCTTATGCGGAGTTTTGCAAGGCGATTATTGATGTTGTCGCCCCGCTTGTGCCTGCCGTGAAACCGCAGGCGGCGTTCTTCGAGGCGCTGGGCCCATCCGGCATGGCCGCGCTCCGTGAGGTGATCCGTCACGCCCATTCCAAAACCGGCGAACAAGAACTGCTGGTCATCCTGGACGGCAAGCGAAACGATATTGGCTCCACCGCGGAAGCTTACGCGGCTGCGTACTTGGGTCGTGAAACGCCTTGGGGAGCGGACGCTCTGACGGTCAGTCCTTACTTGGGTGATGATTCTCTGCAGCCATTCGCGGCGGCTTGCGAGCGCAACAACGCAGGCATCTTTGTGCTTGTGAAGACCAGCAATCCCGGCGGCGGAGATCTGCAAGACAAGAACCTGGCGGAGACCGCCTCGCCGCTTTATCGCCATGTTGCCAACATCATTGAAGCTCGCGCCAAGTCCTCAGCGGGCGAATGCGGCTATGGCGACGTTGGAGCGGTTGTCGGCGCCACGTACCCTGAGCAACTTGTTGAGTTGCGAGGAATGATGCCGCACACCTGGTTTCTTGTGCCAGGCTACGGCGCGCAAGGAGGCGGAGCTAAGGATGTCGCCGCGGCTTTTGATCGGCAGGGGCTCGGAGCGATTGTGAATAGCTCACGGGGAATCATCTTCGCTCACACCAAAGAACCGTACAAAACCAAATTCGGCGAAGCCAATTGGCGAGACGCGGTTCGCGCCGCGACGGAAGATATGATTGCGGATTTGCAGAGCGTGCGATGAGATCAAGCCATCCGCCCAGGCATTCTCATCAACATTCATTGGCCTAAATAGAAAACTCAAGCAAACTTTACGGCCGATTCATCTTGCCCGATTTCTCTCAAACTCGCTAAGTTATTGCTAGCACCACTAGCACCGCAGCGGGGTTTCGCGGTGCAAAGGGCAATCAGGGGAGCCCAGTGGTCTCAGGATGCGCAAATTGCGCGAGGTTGCGATGTTTCCAAAACACAAGAAGTGCTCAGGGAGGAAACGGAAATGCAATGGGTCGTCGGACTATTCCTCGCCGCCGTAACCGCCTACGTCACCACGGCATTAACGCTGGACCAAGCCCAGCAAAGCCATTGCCCTCACTGCGGGCATGAAGACGCTTCATCCAAGGACGATGCCGCTGGGCAATCCCAAGCCGCCGGGCAATCCCAGACCGCGGCGCAACCAACCATTGTGGAACTCAACTCTCCAGAAGATCAGCCAATTCCCGTCGCCAGAGACCTTAGGGTTTTGAATCGCCTTGCCGATGCCCTGGATTGGGGCTGGCGGTCCGAAGTCGGGCGGATGATTGAGACGGGCGAAGTGACGCTGGCCGCTCACGGCAGCCGAGCGGAATTGCTGGAAGAACAGACCTTCTACTCCAAAATTCGCTTTCGCGATGGCGGTGGCGGGTCCCGCGTCGGCTACCTGATTTCCGATTCCTTCTCGCCGCAGTTCATTCGGATTGACTAGCTGCGAAATCCGCCACGAAAGCTCCCGCGACGTTCTCCGCAATCGGCCAGCTTCCGATTACGATTGAAGAATGTCATCGTACATGGAGCAAGTCGCAGATGATTGGCGGGCGTCGGCCAAACAGCTCGCCGCCTGGACCATGAAGCACATGGTCAACCGGACCGATGTCTGGGGCCGGTATCTTCCCAAGAAGTACCGCAAGAAGGTTGGTCCTTCCGGCGATATGAACAACGCCATCACCGCTCCTTTCCGTGATGAGCGGGGCAAGGTCTTCCTGCAGACCTCGTCACTGGAGAAACACTACAGGACGAGTTCCTTCGGCGGAGTGCTTGGACTGCACTCAATCAGTTCTGATCACTCGTCGCGTTGGCTGGGAATCGATGTTGACTTGCATGACGAAGACAATCTCTCCGTCACTCCGGAGGGCAACTTTGTCGCCGCGCATGGCTGGTGGCAGGCCTTGGCGGAGATGGGTCTTGATCCCTTGTTGTTGGATTCCAACGGTGCCGGGGGTTTCCACCTGCTGGTGATCTTTGCCGAAGCGATGGACACCAAGTCCGTTCATCAATTTGGCCAGCGGTTGGTTTCGGACTTTTCCATCCGCGGGCTGGACGCAGCCCCGGAGATTTTTCCCGGTGCGATTCGTGCGCGGCATTATGGCAACTGGCTCCGTTTGCCGGGACGACACCACTCGCGCGACCACTACACCCGCATCTGGAATGATGAACCGCTTGAGGACGAGAAGTGGCTGGAAGGCCACGCGGCAATCGAGCGGATCCTCCGTACGCGGCCAGCGCCGGCCGAACTGTTGGAGCCGCTGGGGATTGTTCGCCGCCGCCCGACCGTGTGTGTGGACTTTGACGGCGTGATCCACAGCTACCGCTCCGGTTGGCAGGGCGAAACCGTGATCCCCGATCCGCCCATCCACCGCTGCGACGAAGCGATCGCCCGACTCCGCAAAGGCTACCGCGTGGTGATCCACTCAGCCCGCTGCGCGACCGAGGCCGGCCGCGAAGCGATCTGGGACTGGCTGACCAAACACGGGATCGAGGTGGACGACGTCTGCGAACACAAGCCGCCCGCCAAGATCTATCTCGATGACCGCGGCATCCAATTCACCGGCGATTGGGACCAGGCGATTGCGGATATCTACGCGTTCCGGCGGT
>CALJLD010000170.1 GCA_937982665.1 uncultured Planctomycetales bacterium | reverse complement strand
CCTTCCTGACGGATTGGCCGGCGATGCTGCTGATCGTTGTGTTGCTGATTGCCGCCGGTGTGTGGTGGTGGTTGAACCGCGATGTTGTTCCCAGGCATGTGGTCATCGCCGCTGGTCCTCGCGAGCAAGCGTACGAGCGAGCTGGCGTTGCCTTGGAATATGCGCTTGCGCGAAATGGATTGCATGCCAGCGTGGCGCACGAAAGTGAATTGGCTGGCAGTCCGCAAAACGCGGAAGCACTGCGAAGTTCCGCGATTGTCGAAAACGAGGATGGTTCGCGGCGCGCCGTGCACGCGAACATCGGCATCGTGCAGCCACGCGAATTGGCGCAGCCCGGCGACGATAGCGGAAAGCTCGTTGCGGTTGCCCCGTTGTTTCACGCCAAGGTCTGCGTGGCGGTGAAGCGGGAGTTGCTTGATGACGCAGTGGGAGGCGCAGACCAGTTTGCCGCGACAAGGCCCGGCAACGCGGAATACCAATTCGCCGTTGCCAAAGTCTTACGTGAACAGTTGGCCGGAGGATTGCACGTGGACGCCACGCGCGCCGGCTCCGGAACCGCGCTGGCCGCGGAAATGATCGAGCGGCACTATTGTTCCGGCATGGAGGGCCCCGCCGAACAACTTGCCGACGATGAGGTCACAGTTCGCATACGCCATACCGCCTGGCTGGATGAAGGTCTGCTGAACCGCTTGCGGACCAACGAATACGAGCTTGTTTCGATTGATGCCGGCGCTTTCGCGCAGCAACCGCAATACGAGATCGTTACGATTCCCGCAGGCGCCTACGGTTATGACCAGCGAGGCGAACGCATTCCCCGCCATGAAATCACGACTGTCGCGTCGACCGATTTTGTGGCCGTGAGAGCGGACGCGCCTGATGCCCTGGTCACAACTGTGCTGGATGCCATTTACGGTGACCCGTTGGGGTTTGCCGCTTCGCTGAATGAGCCGACCGCGCAATCAACACGCCCTCCAATTCAGTTGATTCCGCAGACGGAGATTCTTTCGCAGCATCTCAACTCAAGCTTTCATCCGGCGGCTCAAGCGTATTATCAGCCGTTTGATCCGTCCGAACTTGCAAGTTGGGCGGAGTTCCTGGCCGGAAGCAAGGACTTGCTGGTTGCCTTCGCGGCTGGAGTGTTCTTGCTCTATGGTCTTCGCGTGCGAATGGAACGCCGCGCAGAGCAACAGCGCATCTCCGAAGAGAAAGAAGTGCTGGACGAATACCTGGAGAAGACGATTGAGCTGGAA
Organism: uncultured Planctomycetales bacterium; assembly: GCA_937982665.1. Lineage (GTDB taxonomy): Bacteria > Planctomycetota > Planctomycetia > Pirellulales > S012-138 > CALJLD01. The sequence goes on along the minus strand of CALJLD010000170.1, from coordinate 1,831 downwards.
GGCGAGCAATGGAATTGCCGTGACCCGGAGAAGCTGGAGAGGATTCTGGCCGCAATCACGGCCATCAAGATTGAGGCGCTGCACAAACTCTCGCACGAGGACCTGCGCAGCGATCGCGCGTTCTCGATCTTCTTGATGCAGTGCGCGAACGTGATTAACAAGATCCAGATGAAGATCCTGGCGTTCCGCGGTGAAGAGCCGGGCAAGGCCGTCGTCGACAACCACGGAACAAACGACTCGAAGTAATCACCGTCGAGATAATCCCCGTTATCGCCCTGCGCCCACGGCTGCTTCTCCAGACTTCGACTCTCCGGCAGCACTCGTCGCGGCTTCTTCCGCGATCATTCGCAGCGCTTCGACCTTGCCGGCTTCCAGAATCGGATCTTTGCCGCCGCTGTAAGGGCCGGGACGGGCGACGTAGACGTCCGGCGGAACGCCGATGCCTTCGATCTCGTCCGTGAAACGGCCCAGGCGGAAGGTGGGGAACATCAAGATGGTGTCGTGGCCCACGTCCTGGAACGTCGCTGGAATCACCGCACCTGCGGTGCGTTCGCCCACCAGTCTGGCGATGTTCTCCTCGCGCAACCGGAAGGAGATGACTTCCTTGGCCGAGCGGCTTTCGTTATCGATCAGCGCGACGACCGGTTTGTCCCAGTCGGAAGATTCGCCGCTGAGGATTTCCAGCATGGGTTGAATGACATGCGCGGCTCCACCTCGCCCCCGGAGATCCAGCACCAACGCGTCGCAGTCGGCGAAGTCGCCTTCCAGCTTGTTCTTGAGCAACTCCGGAATGCCGTTGAGGTGAATCAGCCAGAAGTGGATGTAGCCAAGGCGCGTGCCTTCATGCTCGATGACCTTGGCGCTGGCTTTGGCTGCCTCCCAGGTAGAGTACTCGGCGGCTGTGACTTCGACCGTTTCCATGTTTCCCCAAGTTCGCTCGATCTCCAGTTGGAGCGTCTCGCCCTCTTCGCACATCAGCACCGTGATGGGAGCATCGGCCAGAAAGGCGTCATCGGTTCGCCAGTCCAGCCGAGGAGAATCTTCCGTCAACACGCCATCCACAGAGACAACGCGATCACCACGGCGAAGGCCAGCTTGCTCGGCGGGGCCGCCTTCCAGCAAGTTGTGCACATAGAACTTGCCGTCCAAGTCAAGAACTTCAAAGCCCAGGCACGGTCCGCTGCGATTGCGGAGTTCGCCCATCAGGCGGTCGTACGAGGTTCGCGAGAACAAACCCAGGTGCGTGGCGGGGATGTTTCGCAAAAGCGCGTGCGTGGCTTCTCTGGCCTCTTCTAAAGTCTCGGCGGCTTCCGCCAGAGGGCGATAACGTTCGACAAGTTCCGGCAGTTTGTTTTCGCGGAAGTCTTCATCCACGTAACGCGTGCTGAGCTGCTCAACGACGTTGTCATAGAGCGAAGGCTCTTCCGCCGCTTCGGCCTTGTCCTCGTCCTGACTGCGGTCATCTTTATTGGCAGCTTGAGCGGTTGCCGTTTGTCCGGCATCTTGCGGCAGAGCGGCGATCAATTGGCTGCAGAACGTCCCGGTCAGAATTCCGCCTGAAAGCATCAGGCCCAAAAGCCAACGGCGCATCGATCAACTCCTGTGGTATCGCGTGAAGGGAAACTGCCGGGGACGATCAATTATGGTGACAAGACGTGCGGTTTGTACACTGTGTGTTGGGGCACAAATTGCTCGAGTGATTTGCCAGTCGCATTGAAGAGACAGAAATGCGATAATTGCTACTCCAATTGAATTCGTTCTTATCTGCCCCGATACATGTCCACAACCACTCAACCCGCTTCGCAACTTGCTGCGTCCGCTGGCGTTCGTA
>CALJLD010000169.1 GCA_937982665.1 uncultured Planctomycetales bacterium | reverse complement strand
GCGTCCACGGACAGCGATTACGACGTCCGCTTTCTCTACGTGCGTCCGCCTGATTGGTATTTGTCCGTGAACGTTGAGCGCATGCGCGACGTGATCGAATACCCGATTGTTGACGACCTGGACATCAACGGTTGGGACCTGCGCAAAGCGTTGCTGCTGTTTCGCAAGTCCAACCCTCCGCTGTTGGAGTGGCTTGCCTCGCCGATTATCTATCGCGAGCATTCACCGCTTGTGGATGAGCTGCGGCAGTTGGCCGGTGCATACCAGTTGCCATTGGCGATGGCGTTTCACTACTTAAGCATGGCTCGCAACAACTTCCGCGAATTCCTGCAGGGCGAATCCGTGATACTCAAGAAGTACCTGTATGTGTTGCGGCCGCTGTTGGCCATACGCTGGATTAAACACCAGGCCAGTCCTCCGCCGGTGGAATTTGCTCAACTGGTTGCCGGCACGGTGACAGACGCGTCGCTGTTGGCCGCCATTGAGGATTTGCTGGCAAAGAAACGGGCTGGTCTTGAGAAAGACCGCGCGCCGCGGATCGCCGCGTTGAGCGATTACATCGAAGCCGAACTCTCGCGGCTGGAAACGTTGCAAATCAGCGAAGCGGAAAGGCCGGGCGTGGAATTGCTTAACGAGTACTTCCGCAAAGCGATTGACGTGTGAACGGGGCTCTTGGCGACAGAGCCAATTCCGAAGTGCGTGATTAATTTCATGGCAGCGAACGCGCTTGCGGTCAGCTCTCGGGTGAGCTAATCTTATTCAACGTTGAGTGATCGTTCAACTCTGCCAATGAGGGTCCCGTGCATCGAGCCGTCGTGTCAATCGCGTTGTTGTTGAGTGCATTCTCTGGCTCTCGCGCAAATGCAGAGGAGCCGCTGGGCACATTAAAGGTGGACCCAGTCGCGCTTATCACTGGCAACGAAGTTCCCGGCCAAGAAACTCTGGCGTTGGAGTATCAACACTATCGCTATCTTTTCGCCAATGAAGAGAACCTGGCGAAGTTTAAGAAAGATCCATCGCGTTACGAAATCCAACTGGGCGGCGCGTGCGGAAGCATGGGCGTGCTTTCTGGACGAGGGACTCCCGACCTTTTCGCTGTGCATGACAGCAAGATATACATTTTTGCGTCCGAAGGTTGCCGCGAGCGTTTCCTCAGCATGCCGGAGCAACTGCTTCAACCTCCAGATAAGCGGCCAGAGGTCAGCGAAGATGCTCTTGCAGCTGGCGAAACATTGCTGTCGAAAATGCTGCAAGGAGTTGGCGGCCAGTCAGCAGTCAGCAGCATCAAGAACTTTCGGCGGACGATCAAAAAACAAGTGGAATCGGGCGGGCAGACCTATGCCTATCAGCAATGGAATATGTGCGCGGTCGACGGCTCCGTGCGCAGGGAAACCAAATGGGATGATGACACATGGGTCAGCGTTGCAAGTAAGAACACAGGTTTCTTCCAAAGTGCATCCAGCAATGACTGGATGGCGCCAGTGCAAAGCGCCGCACTTCGCCGTGAGATGTTCAATCACAGTGTGTTGGGGATTCTGCTCAGCCGCGAGCGAGGGGACTTCATCGCCGTGTCGACGGGCACAGCGGAAATTGCTGGAGAAGCCGCTGCTTTGTTAACCGTCTATTTCGACGAGACGACAACAACGTTGGCTGTCGACACCGAAACAGGGCGCGTCTTACAGTTGAGTTACCAAGGCCCCGGTCCTGGCGCCGTCATTGGAGAATTGACTCATACGTTTGCCGACTTTGAGGAAATTCATGGCCTAATGCTGCCACGTTCAGCGGAAGTCACGTTCAATGGCGAACCTTTTGCGCATTCCTCATACTCCCTGGCGGATTTGGGTGTAAATGAGGATTATCCGCCAACGATTTTCGACCGGCCGGAAAAGTAGGACCTGCAAATCGTTCGCTGCCATTGTGTGGCGTTATGGCCGCGTTCGCGCTCTTCTGGAGTTGATTTCCCGTATGCCAAGGGGCAATTCGCGCCGCATTTTCTGCTTGAGCGCGGCCCGACCTGTCTGGCGCGGTGTTGCATGAGAAGTTGCGAGGCGCTTTTGCCGCGCACTTCTCGCAGGCATCGATCAGGGATCAGAAAACCAGCGGAGGAAAACATGGCAACTCAGCGTGAGTCATACCGATTCATGAAAATGCTGACGCTCACCGCGGTATTTGCGTGTCTGGCGACGCAGGCTTTCGCGCAGCCTTTGGGGCGGAATCCACTGGCCGCGCGACCTCAAGAATCCCCACCGCCCAATTCGCAACAGCAAGGCGAAGCTGCGCAAGTTGGCGTGGACCAGGTCATCGCCGCGTTGGTGGAAGCCACAAAGAGTGAACATGAGAATGTGCGAATTGGAGCTTACCTGGGACTATCCAGCTTCCTGGACGACAAGCCGGAGCTTGTGACCATCTTTGTGGAAGCAGCGCGGTCAAGTGAAGGGCTCTTGCAGTCCATTGTCCTTCGCGAACTTGCCGGGATGAAGACAACGCCGCCAGCGGAGGCGATTGACATTCTCGTGCAGTTCGGGCTCGCTCTTAGTAGAAGCTCGAGGGATGGATCGGTTATCCGAAGATTCTTGAGAAGGCATCACGAGCTATCGGTCCCGGCACTAATTGGCCAACTGCAATCTCATGCCGATGAGGATTATCGCGTCGCTGTCGCGGAGGAATTGCAGACGTATTCTCAAAACGCCACAGCCGCCATCCAGCCAATGTTGGGAATCCTGGCCGACGAGGATGAGCCGGCTTCGCTGCGCGCCACGGTGGCGACGGCCGTGGCTCGAATCTCCAAAGCTGCGGCCGATGCTGGCGTCGCGGCGGTCGAACAACCCAATCAGGCTCGCCAACAAGCGATGGCGATGATCGCACAGATGGATCTGGACAAAGATGGCAAGCTCAGCATCACGGAGTTCCCCGTGCGCAACGGCGACTCCGAGTTCTTCTTTCGCCGAATGGACACCGATGGCGATGGTGCTGTCACGCTGGAGGAACTCATCAAAGTGATGGGAAAGACAGGGCCAGCCCGCTGACGATTTCTTCGCAGGGATTTGGGAACTTTGCCGCGCCGTGGCGCATCTAAGCGAGACACAGCTTTGGGCGGGCTCTTCTTCCGCTCTAACAACTCTGAGAGAATCGACAAAACGAACTCATAGGATATCGCCATGTCCAAAAGTCTGTTCCTGCTCACAGCGTTTTCCCTGCTGCTCGTTGTTGGGAATTCGTTTGCCGAGACTTCTGCGCCGCAACAGATTTCACCGCTGGCTCCGGCCAGTCAGGAGGGCCCGCAAGAGGGCGCTGCGGATGAAACTGCCCAAGTGCAAAAGGCTCCCTTGCCGCCGTTGCAGTTGCGTCCGCTTGTGTTTGGCGAAACCCTTACCGTCAACGCCACAAGTCGCGGCATTGTCTGGCAGGGCCGCACGTTCTACCTGGTGCAGATTCCCACACTGGAATTCACATTGACCGATGACGAGTTGAAGGCCACCACCACCGCGACGTTGACGACTTTCGATAGCGCCCCGTATCGCACGCACGTGAGTGTCTTCGACGGAAGCGGCACGCTGTTGGGGACGGCCACCGCCGATTGCGAGACGCAGCGTGCATGGCTGGGAACAGTTCTGGCGATGCAGCGCGAACTCACGTTCGATTTCGGCAAGTCCATCGACTACAAGAACGCGAAGTTCTTTTCCCTGGCAATCACCAATCACGAACTGCAAACGCCGGATCAGTGGCAAAAGTAGGTGATCCGCGCGATTGCTCCCAGCCATTTGCGGATTCATGGTCAGGCGATTGGCCGCCAGACGAAACTTTGGTTCTGTCGCAGGGTTCCATCCGTGGGAGGCGGTTTTCATGAAACCGTATACGGAAGGGGAGCCCATGCGCTTTGTTACGCCAGTTTCGTTCGGAATGAATAATGTGCGCGCAATCGCATTTGCGTGTTTCTCAGCATTCGCGTTCACCTGCCTGATCACGCAGAGCCCTGTGGCGGCAGCCAACACCTGGCAAGACCAAGAGCAGCCGCGGCCAGCGCTTTCCGATGAGACGGCCGCCAAGGTCAAGCAGCTGGTACAAGTGCTCAAGCAATCGGCGCTTGACGACAACCCGGAGATCCGCATCATCGCCGTCCGAGCTCTGGCAGGCTTCGTCAGCTATGACGGAGAAATCATTGACGTCCTGTGGGATGCGGCCAACTCGCCCAACGCGGAAGTCAAAGAAGCCGGCGCGCTGGCCATCAGCTACTCCGGCGAGTCCACCGGAAAAGTCATCGATGCGCTGCTTTCGCTCTTAGGCGATAAGCAACTGTCGCATGAAACACTTCTCACAATTCGTGCTCGGCTGGTGGACATGGGGGCGGACGCCGTTGTTCCCCGCGCTATCGAGGCGATCGAAACCGGAACGCCCAGCACGAAACAGCAGGCGATGTTCATCCTGGTCGCCTTCGGCGACGAAGGGCAAGTAGGGCTGGACGTCCTGCTGCAGACTGCGATGAACGAAGAGGAAGATGTGGACATCCGCGCGGCCGCGCTGGGCGCATCCGCGGAAATCATGAACGCCAAGGTGGCTTCCGAGCGGCAACTCCGCGTCTACGAGGCCCAGGCGATTGCCGAAGCCGAGCAATTGATGCAGCAATTGGATGCTGATGGAGATGGAAAGCTGCCCACCGATGGGTCAACGCCTGGCTTTTCTTCTTCAATGAAGAACTATGACACGGACAATGACGGTTTCATCACAATGGATGAGCTGACCACGCATTTTGTCAGAACATACGCGGCCCAGGCGCGTGCCCGCTCAACGCGAGGTCGCGCCAACACCGGTCGCGGCGGATTTGAAGATGCGACGAATTCGTTCGGGCGAGGCGGTCGAGGGCGCGACCCAAGAGACCCCACGGGCCGCGGCCGCGGAGGATGACAACGGAGCGCGGCGAAGAAGTTCGCGCCCTGTGCTTTTTCGAACGACAAAGAACGGACTCCCGAACGGAAGACTCGTTTCCGTTCGAGAGTCGTTTGGCCGCGATTGAAAATCTTGTTAGGCCGCGGTCATGGCACCTTGCAGCATGATCGAGCTGACTGCCTGATAGGCTTCGCCCCAGGCTTGCTCCAACTCATCGTTCCACAAGTCGCCTGCGGTTTGGCTCAGGCTCTTGAGCAACGTGGCACCCACCGCCGGATAATGGGCTTCCTCGGCTCCATACGCGACGTGGTCCGCACCCATTTTTTCAAGCGTTGGTTGCAGCACTTCCGGCTTGCGCAGGTTGTCAACAACCAGCTTGAGCGAAGCGAGCAGCTTCTTCTTTTGTTCGGTCAAGTTGGTGTTGGCGAACAACGGCTTGACGCCTGGATAGTCCGTGAACAGGTTGCCGTAGAACGTATCAACCAGTTGTTGGCCATGCGGCGCCACGGCGGCAAAGCTTTGTTCCAAAAGTTCAACTTGAAGACCCATGATGATCCCCCGGCGATTTTGAAGAGTCATTGAATGAAGAGTGCCCCTGCAAGGGTAGGTTGCAACTTGCCAACTTGCTGAAACCTGGCACTGCCAGCGTCACAGACCGTCCAAATGTCAAATCCGGCCCGCAAGCGCCGCCCCCTTTGAGGATTACTGCGGCCTGGCCAGCCTAGGGCACATGGCAAAGCGTTCCATCGGTGGGTGTTTACGCCTGACCATGTGCGTTGCGCGATCGTGTTGTTTACAATTGCGGGAACAATTCCCGTCGCGAGTAACAAACGCCGCCCCTTAACTCGCGTCATTCGTATCGCCCTTATTTGTGGTTCGCGGCAAATGAAACAGTCGGCCAAGAAGAAATGGCTCAACAAGTGGAGCCGCAAGTCACATCGCTGGGGCGCAATCTTGATCCTGCTGCCTGCCGGAATTGTGATCGCCTCTGGCATTGTGTTGCAGCTCAAGAAGGACGTCGCCTGGGTGCAACCGCCGACACAAAACGGCGCTCAGCCGAACCTCACGATCAGCTTTGATGACGTGATGAATTCCGCCCGTGCCGCCGGAGTGGGCATAGATACGTGGGACGATGTCGACCGGCTGGATGTTCGCCCTGACAAAGGCGTGGTCAAAGTTCGCGGTAAGAACCGCTGGGAGGTTCAGGTCGATGCGAGCAATGGCAAGATTCTGCAAACCGCTTATCGCCGCAGTGACCTGTTCGAGCAGATCCATGACGGCACGTTCTTTTCCGATACGGCCAAACTGTGGATCTTCCTACCGTCTGGCTGCATCTTGTTCGTGCTCTGGCTCACCGGGATTTACCTGTGGTGGCTGCCGATTTCGGCAAAGCGGGCCAACCGCCGCAACCGCGGAGAGCCGTCAACAACGGCCGATTCCACGCTGGCAAGGATTCGCGATGGCTCAACATCTTGATCGAATCGCCGCCAGCAATCCGCGAAAAGTGAAACACCATACATAACGCACGGCACCACATCGCGCGCATCACGCGGCCAGCCAAACTTTGTGAGGGTTTTCGCTAAACCGAATCTATCCGCACGCGCCCATTTTCTGGACTTTTTTGTATCTGCTGGTTATTCTCGCGGTACTGCCTGCATTGGGCATCTATTCCGAATCGCACTATCGTCCGCGCGATTTGGATGTGGGGATACTTCTTAGCTAGGGCCTGAATCTGTGGAAAACATCTGGTTTTTGAAGCGCTGCGGGCTGTTTGAACGTCTGACCGAAATCGAGTTGCGAAAGCTCGAAAACGTCTCGCGAGTGCGAAGCTTCGAGCGGGGCTCGCCAATCTATCTGCCGGCTGACGAAGCCAATTGTGTGCTGTTGCTCACCGCCGGTCGCGTCAAAATCTGCAACTTCACCAGTGAAGGCAAGCAGGCAATTCTGACGTTCATTGAACCGGGCGAACTCTTTGGCGAGCTTGCCTTGTTTGACGGCAGTCAGCGTGACGAATACGCCGAAGCGGTCGATACATCTACGGTTGTGTTGATCCCAGGCGAAGCCATCTCGCGGTTGATGGAATCACGCCCTGACGTCTCCTTGGGCGTAACCAAACTGATGGGCTTTCGCCGCCGCCGGATTGAACGTCGGCTGAAGTATCTGCTGTTCCGCTCGAATCGCGAACGACTGGCCCACTTGCTGTTGGAACTGGCCGAGGAATATGGACGCCGTACGCAAGACGGTGTGCAGATTGACCTGCGGCTCTCCCACCAGGACATGGCCAGCATCATTGGCAGCACGCGAGAGACCGTAACGGTCATCTTGGGCGAACTGATGAATGAGCGGTTCCTCAAGCTGGGACGCAAACGCGTGATCATTCGTGATGTTGTCCGCTTGGCGCAAAGCGTGGAAGCCACGCCGCCCAAACTCGCACGGGAGTTGGAGAACATGCCGCTGGTGCCCCGCTAGCGGAGGTTGGCGAAAGGAGTCAGGGGTGAATCTGCTTCGGCATCGCCGCGAAGACAGTCAGGACGGTTGGCGATAGCGGATGCGCAAGATTTTCCTAGGCGCGCCCCATCGCTCAGCCACAAATTGGACGATTGTTGCTCTTTTCACAGAGCATTAAGTGTGCGATTTTCATAATCTGAAAACCGGCATGGAGCCGCGCGAACCATTACCGCGTTAATAGAGTAGGTGGAGTTGTTATCCGAAGGATGCATCCAACAAAAAGACGCCATCCAAGCGAAGTAGAACTTTGTTGAATTGAGTTTCGGATAAATGCTCCCCAGCATACGTAATGTTAGACGGTTACCCTGCGATGCCAGATCACACTCCGCCAGAAAGAACACCCCGGCAAGGTTCGTGGCGGGATTGCGCGAACGGCGAGTTGACTCAATTCGCTCAGCAGTTTCGCTCGCGCCGCAAACTGGATCGGGTCAACCGCATTGCCACCGTTTCTTTGGTGTTGCTGGTTGGCGTGGTCATCGCCTTCACCGCAGGGCAGCACTACACAAGCAAGTCCGCCCAAATCGATTGCAGTGAAGTGCATTCCCACATGCCCCAATATCTTGCCGGGAATCTGGGCGATGACCTCAACAGCCGAATCGATAATCACCTAGGCTATTGCTTGGGCTGCAGCGAAGAGTTCTATCATCGCACCGATATCGCCGTCGCTGCTCGGCGGAATAGCGAAGTCTTTGTCATCCCTTTGCGAAAGCAAAGCTGGACCATTGACGTCCGCGGCGGTGAGTTTCTTGAACTGCCCACTGGCTCCGGCGAATGCCATTGCCCTGAGTGCTGGAAGTCCGCGGTCCGCTTGACTGACAAGTAAAGCGCGCAAGCTCGCTGCTGGCGCTTGCCCATTGCCTGTTCTGTGGCTGCACGTAATATCGGCGCACTTTCGTCTGGCACGTGCGGATCGATAAGAACTATCGGCAACGCCTGGAAGAGCGAGGCTTGGACCGCTTCAGCCGGATGATGTCCACAACGCACGGCAAGATGCTGCGTGCGCTTCCTGACCGCGAGAAGTGCGGGCTCGTGATGCACTCACGCAATTGTGAGCATTCCCACCGCCGCTGAGATTTTCTCTGTCAATTGAACGCCGCAGCGTGTTCAATGCGTAGGCACCGGGCGCAACTTCTTGCGCCATCAGTGGCAAGTTCGCTCCTCTGCCGGAATTGGAGTTCCTCATGATCAGCCGTACGGCGATTTGGATTGCGCCGGTTCTCGCGCTGGCTGGTGTTGTGTGCATCGCCAACTTTGCTTCAGCGCAAGATACCAATCAGGACAGCCAGCGAGTTGCGGACGAAACACCAGGCCAGGCGTTCCCGCTCTTTGCGGAGTTCGCGGCCAACTGGTCGGACGAAGCCTGGGTTCCTCGCGAGGCGCGACGTTTCCCGCAACACATCCGTGACCTGGAAGATTCCGGCTGGCAGCAACGCATGGTCGCCCTGCACGAAGTGGTTTCCGCCGGAGAGCCGGCCGTTCCCTTCTTGCTGGATAAGTTGAAGTCCGGCCAAACCCACGAGCGAATCCTGGCTGCCCAAGCCTTGGGCTATCTGGCCAAACATGTTCCGGCGGAGCCACTGTTGGAAGCGCTGCGGAACGATGACGACGCGGCCGTGCAACTCTACGCGGCCGATGCCTTGGGGATGCGCGGTGATGCGGAGGTCGCCAGCCGTTGGGAGGACTTCGCCGGCGAGATTCGCAACCGCGACGTACGAAGACACATGGCCTATGCCGAAGAGCGAGCTGGCGCGGCCGTTGAAGACAGCATCGTGAACAGCCTGGCGAATTGGAATCCGGAAACAATGAACTCCGCCGAAGTTGGCAAGCCAGCGCCTCAGTTTGAGCTATCGACCGTGAACGGCGAGACAATCAAGCTGGCGGACTTTCAAGGCGAGAAGAACGTTGTGCTCGTGTTCATCTATGGTGATACATGACCGGTCTGCCACGGACAGCTCGCGCAGTTGCGTGGAGCGCTCAACGAGATCCAAGGTCTCGACGCGGAGCTGCTGGCCGTTGATCCGCACGAATCATGGTCGGCAAAATATCTCCTCAAAGAAGTAGGCTTCTCAACAGATGACGTCAACTATCCGCTGCTGATGGACCCGTCACTTACGGCCAGCGCTGACTACGGCGTGCCATTCCAAATGCGGATTCACACGGAATGGAGCACGCGGCCAACCACCTTCATCATCGACAAGGACGGCATCCTGCGATACGCCAAACGCGGCGCTGCCTACAATGACCGCCCTCGGCCGAATGATGTTGTCGAGGAGTTGAAGAAGTTGCAGTCGCAAGAATAGGACGCCTGACGGATGTCTTCAAACGGAACGCCTCTTGCGGCTTTAGGTCACTCAGGGCTGTTCACTCGCGCGAATTCCCGATGTCCGGATCGCCCTCGATCATCATGCCATGTGTAGAGCGCGCTGCTGACCCGCGGAAAAAAGCGCAAACATGTCGCACCTTATGACAACCTTGCCGTCATGATGGTGACTCACGCGACGCAGGCTTCGTGACTACCCGTTGTCCAACACGCCATTGCGGCATTTTCCAGCCACGTGCCGGCAAGACAACTGCTGCTGCCATCAGGCCTTGCGTCGCAAGTCATTCCATTTTCTTTAAGGGGCAAACATGATCTTTACAGAACAACTCATCATTGACGAAATCCGGCGCATGGCCTCGGAGAACGGCGGCACACCGCCAGGCAAGGCTTCCTTCGCCAAAGCCACCGGCATTCGCCAAACCGATTGGTGTGGCAAGTTTTGGGCGCGGTGGAGCGATGCCGTCCGCGCCGCAGGCCTGCCGCCCAACCAACCCCCGCGCAAGAAAACGGCGCGCGAAGTCGTCGAGGCGCTGATCGTCGTCGCGCGCGCCCTGGGACGTTTCCCCACTCTAGCGGAAATGGCGCTTCGCCGCCGAAACGATCCAACGTTCCCCGGGCGCAATGCCATTTACAAAGCCGGCTGCAAGGCGGATCTCATCCAACTCGTGCTCGATTACGCCGAGGAGCGACCGGGCTACGAAGACATCGTCGAACTCTGCGTCCCACTGCTGCAAAAAACAGCCGTGGCCGTCACGCGCGGCGCGCGCAACACGGTCCATGAATACGTCTACCTCATCCGCTGCGAGCGCTACTACAAGATCGGGCGGTCCAAACACCCCGGCTTGCGGAAGTCAAAGTTGGAATCCCAATGGCCGCACGAACTCACGCTCGTCCATTCCATCCGCACGGACGATCCCGCCGGCATCGAAGCCTACTGGCACAAACGCTTCTCAGAAAAGCGCGTCCGCGGCGAATGGTTCCGCCTCACCCCCGCAGACGTCCGCACCTTCAAGCGCCGGAAGTTCATGTAGGTGCGGGTGCCATTCGCAAAAGGAGGGTGCCATTGGCAAGCGAAATCTGCCAGTGTTGTCTCGGCGAACGGCGTCGAAGCTTGATGTCCCTCTCTCCTGCGGGGGAGAGGGAGGGGCGAAGGCCTGGGTGCCACGGGTAACTCGTTACCCGTGCTGCTCGATTTCAGAGTTCGGTCAGCCTTAGCAACCACGGCAACGGTGTCTCGTTACCAAATCGACATGCACGAACCGTTTGGCAAGAAATCGGCAGGCTGTGATGCTCACGGGTAACAAGTTACCCGTGCCACCCTTTTCGAGCCCAAGGCAGCCAAGCGTGCTGCAAGAAATCCGGAAACTGACGCATCCGGCTCGTCGACTTGCCGAGCACAGCGAGCGCGAATCAGACCTTGGTGCGAATCCCGAGCATTTGCGGAAGCGGGTTGGGGTCAATCTCGGCAACCTGGAGTGATTGCTCTCGGGCAACGGATGCCGCCAGCCCGGCAATTTGCCCGGTGGTCATCCAGACCGGCTCCATGCGCAAAACGCTCATAGCGATATGCGTGCAAGACATAGCCACAGGCACAATCAGGTTGTCGACCGTCTTCGGCAACAATGCGTCATAGGGAATCTGACCCGGCTGCGCAGGGCCATCGGCTTTGCGTGGGTACCAGAGCACTCCTTCCATATACCCATTGACGAGAAACCTGCGATCATGACACGGATGAACATCAAATGAATGTTCGCCCATGGCGATCGCGCCTTCGACCGTTGGCGTTTTTCCGACCTTACTGTCCGGCGTGAAGCTGTGCTGAGTGAGGACCGCCCGGCCTTCAATGCGACGCCCCTGCCGCACGTAGAGCTGCCAGGGCCAATGTCCGTTGTCCACAAATTCTTCATCATGCAGTCCAATGCCCTGCATGTATTTCCGCACATCATCCGGCACGGCTTCATCATGCTGTAAGAACCAGACGAGGCTGGCAGCGTGGTCACGATGGAAATCATCCAGTCTTTGCCGGTGAAATCGGTCTGCTGTCGCATATCCCCAGTTGACGCCGGGGCAATTGGTGCTGGTGAGCGCCGTGATGCGGCCGTTCATCTGGTATTTGCTGCGCGGCATCTCTGTCCCGCGTCCCCACCGCCGGATCCGCCCGCTGCGAAAATCCTCGCGTAGGGGAAGCAGGTCGACCAGATGCAAGTCATAGCTCTCCGGCTTCTCAATCGGGATAAGATGCCGCGGATCGTTGGTGAAAATGGACCGAGTGCAAAATGCCTGAATTGCCTCGGAGGGCTCACCGGTATCGGGCGTGATGATTTGCTCGCCGGTTCGCCAGTTCATGTAGTGAACGCCGGCTTTCGATTCCCCGTATTCGTCGCGTCCTTCCCGGCCCACTCGGTAGTGAACGCCCGCTTTGGCGGCAAGGTCTCCCTCGTAAGTGCAATCGATGAATGTTCTCGCCGTGATCGTCAGGCGTGACTGGCCTTCACCGGAACTCATGGCATCCGGAGAGACGGTCTCCAGGGTGACGGAGGTCAGCCGGCGGTCCTCGACGGAACATTCCTCCAGCCACATTCCCGGCAACCAAGTGATGCGTTCCTCCCTTTCGATCATCTGACGGAACACGCCTTCAGCCACCGAGGGTTCGTAATGCCAGCCGTCGCGCGTCAGGGCCAGTTGCTTGGGGTTATCGCCCAGAATTTGTTGGTACCGGTCACGAACTCGGTTGATGAATTCCAGCACTAGTCCGCCAAACAGGTGCCGCCGCACTGCATCGGTTGTGCATAGTCCGCTGGCAGACATGCCCCCCGGATTGCGTTTGGGGCAGGCGAGAATGACGCTTTCGCCCCGCCGGGCTGCTTCCACCGCCGTGGCAATCCCAGCTGGCGTGCTGCCGTAAACAAAACAGTCACAGGAACGCCGCGAACCTGCGTCGGCATCAAGCGGCTGCTGTCCGGTTGCGGCCACGGCCATCGCGGCTCCGCTGATGGCGACCGATTGAACGAACCGTCGTCGGGTGATGCTGGTTTGTTGAGCCATCGCTGGTTGTTCTTTCTGGCCTGGCTTGCGCTGCATTAAGGAGTGTAGGTGGGCCGAGGAAGTCCGTCTCCCCATCACAGAGAAACCAAAAATGCGCTCTCCCATCTTTCAGTGCAACCTTTCCGTGCCACAATCTGGCTGCAATTCAGCGCGCGGCCATCTGTGCAAAGCGCGAGCCGACCAGCGGGCCAGACGCACCGTGGCCCGGCCAATCCGAAAAGATCTGGCTGGGTGCCATGCGGCACGAGATGATCTTCGCGGGCGTGCCATAACTCCGGAAGCTTACGCATCCGGCTCGCCGGTCTTTTGAACGTCTCGTCGTGCCGAGTTTTGCCCGGCTACTTATACCCCATCATCACTTCGTCCGGGTCCAAGCCGGCGATCGGCTTGAAGCCGCCGTCGGCGATGGCGTCGCCGAGTTTGGTGACGTCACGGAAGTAGCGGTCGGAGGGTCGCGCGCCTTCGAGCGAACGTCGCAAGTCACGGCAGAGGATGTCCGCGGCGTCCTGGATCAGTTCGTCATCTTTTCGCGCGGCGTAGAGAGCCGTGCAAAGCATCACCACCG
Source organism: uncultured Planctomycetales bacterium (assembly GCA_937982665.1). Taxonomy (GTDB): domain Bacteria; phylum Planctomycetota; class Planctomycetia; order Pirellulales; family S012-138; genus CALJLD01. Next base: position 24,874 of record CALJLD010000169.1, on the reverse strand, counting down.
CGTATTGCACGCGGAGCGAAAGTTCTGACATCCGACATTGGCGGTCGGCCAGTTTGAGTTGGAACTTTCGCATCGCGCCGGAGATTTCCATCGGCGACGCCTGCAACTGCCAGGCGGCATACGAAGCGTGCTCGCGGAGACGGCTCGGCAGCTTGGAGAAGTCCGGCTTGGGTTTGCGGCGGAAGACCTGGCCCATGTACCACTTGGAATACTTCCACAGCGGGCCGCGCAGCTTCCAGGCGTGCAGGGGGTTAGCCATGTTCGGCTTCTTGATGCCGGCCGATTTGAGCGTCTCGCCGATCGGTTGGAAGTACGTGGTGCCGTGATGTTTGACCAGCGACTTGAAGAAGGCCATGCCGAGCATTTCGCCTTCCCCTTCGTAGATGCAAGGGGCGAGGTATTCGTGAACATTGTCTCCGAAGAGATGGCCATGCAGGAAGGAGCGGCCACCGTGCGTCTTCATGAAGTACTCGATCGCGGCTTCCTTCTGAGCTTCGCTGCCAAAGATCTTGGCGATGATGCACTCCATCTCGCCGCGGTAACCGCGGTCCAACAGCGAAGCACACCAATCGACCAAGGCATCGCAAGCGACGATCAAACCGGCCAAGCGACCAAGACGCCGCTGCACAAGTTCGCGCGACGCGATCGGCGCGCCATAGGTCTCGCGATACTTGGCCCAAGGCACCATGCTGGCCATCATCAATCGCATGGTTCCGGCGGCATTCGCACACAGCGAAACGCGGCCAAGATTGAGCCCGTGATAGGCGATGGTCAGGCCGTCACCCTTGCCGGGATCCAGGTAGTTCTCTGCGGGGATCTCAAAATCCTTGAAGAGCATGCCCTGGTTGTGCGTGTGCTTGAGCGCCCAGAGTCCATACTTCTTGAGTTGGAAGTGTTCGTTCTCTTGCGGCGGCAAGTCCGCGATGAACACGGCCGGCTTGCCTTCGAGCAATGCGACGACAGCGACCATGCGGCCAGGCACCACGTTGGTGATGAATAGCTTCTCGCCGTTGATGATGTATTTGTCGCCACGTCGCACGGCCGTGGTCTTGAGCGCAGTCAGGTCCGAACCTGCGCCGGGCTCTGTCAGCGCGAAAGCGGAGAGGCGTTCGCCAGAAGCGAGAAGCGGCAACAAGCGTTGTTTTTGATCAGCGGTGCCGAAGCTCCGCAGCGGATCAACCGCGCCGATGCAACCATGCACACTGGCCAGGCCTGCAACCGTGGGATCGTACGTGGCCATCTTGGTGAGGAACGGAGCGAAGGCACTGAACGGAGCACCGCTGCCGCCGTATTCTTTATCGACCAGCAATCCCCAATAGCCGGCGCCGGCCAGCTCTTCAAATGTCTCTTGCGAGATCTTCTTGTTCTCATCCATCAACGTGCCGGCATCGCGACGTCGCTTGACGACATCGAGCGAATCCAGCATGACCTTCTCTGTTTCCAGCGGCGTTTCCGCGGCAGCGCCGGTCAACTCGGTGTTGCTGATCTCGCCATTCCAAACAGCCCTATGGATGGGGCTGTTGACGGTCTTGTAGCGTTCGGCAAACAGGGCTTCGACATCTTCGTCCGCGCGGTCAACCGCGCCCATCCGTCGAGCTTCGTCTTCGCTTTTGCCGCCCAAGCGCATCGCGGTCTCGGCAAAGGAGACTTTCTCTTCCGTTGCGCTATTGTTGTCTTGCTTGTTTGTTTCGTCTTGTTTGCGCGCGGAGGTGCCGCCGGCATGTTGATCTTGTTTCGCGCTGTTGGACTGCGCACCTTCAGACGGGTGCTTGGCGCCATTGGATGCGCTTGCGTCCTGGGTCTTGGCGTCTTTTTCCGGATTTGGCGATTCTTTGGGATCTGCCGAGGTTGTGTTTTCAGCCATCAAAATGCTCGCGCGAAAGTTGGCCACGGCGGCGCTCGTCGTGAATGCGTCCGCATTCAGAACAAGTGACGAAGCGCGTTATGTGCACAATGAACCTGAGTGGAATTATAGGTTTTCACCAGAGGAGAGTCGCCCTGGCGGAGCAGAGATTTCGCGAAAAGCGAGCGATGGCAATGACTTGCCGCTTGAGCGAATTCGCACGATTGCAGGCCAGCTGCGTCCTGAAAGGAAGTCGCAGCGCAATTTTTCCGCATTCAAATACAAACAGGGCCAGTGGCGAAATCTTCGCACAACTGGCCCTGGATTTGTTTTGCTTGTCGCCGGTTTAGCGACCGATTGTCGGCGGAGCGTTGAGGAAGTAGTCACGCGGACCGCGAGTTGTGTAATAGGGATAGCCGACATTGGCACCGGAATAGTCCGGAGCGGCTTCCGCACAATTGTGGCAACCACCTCGGCCACAGCCACCTGGTCCACACCCGCGATACGTGCCGCGACACCCAAGGCTCGACACGATCATCATCACCGCCAGAGCGGCAAAGCCAAGACGTTTCATATCTAAATTCCTTTGCGCAAGGCGGGAAGATCGCTTTTGATCCCTCGCGACTCTGTCTTCTCTTGATGGGCGCGCGGTTGGGTCGTCACGCCAGGGCCATCCCCTACCATGCATATCGACGGACGGACCCCTAGAATCCAGCAAATCAGCACCGCCAGCATCCGCCCCAACCGCGCCCTGCGATGATTCTTGCCGGTCGGGTGTCACTGGTAGTTTGGGAAGACTTTGCCGATGGCTAGATCTAGTCCCAGTTGGCGATGAGTTCAGTCGCCAGGCGGATGACGTCGGTCGCCGCTTCCCAGCCTCGGGCGATGCGCTCACTAGCCTTCAATTTCAGTCGATGACAAGCCAACACCTGGCAATCGCTCGCTTCGTCGTCAGTGTCATTGGCGTTTGAAGATTCATTTGTCGCTAAGCGCCGCGCGACGCCGACGAAGGCCACGCCGTCAAACTCAGACGGGGCGTTGGGACCAAAGTGGCCGGTGATGGAGAGTGCGAGTTGGGCTTCCGGCGTGTTTCGCAAAACGCCGATAGCCATTTGCCTGGCGACCGGCTCGCTGACTGCCGTAAACCGCGCAAGGTCTTCAGCCGAAACTCCCAGCCATCCAACCTTCGTTGCTTCGCGATAGGTCACCGCCGAACCGCAATGCCACGTGGAAACGCCAGGCACATGCGCAAGCACCGCGGACACCAGGCCTGCGGTGCAACTCTCAGCGAAGACGATCTTCGTTTGCGAGCGTTCAAGCGCGGCAGCCAGTAGCGTCGCGGCTGCGAACGCTTCGTCAAACTGCTGCGCGTCGATGGCTGCGGACATGAGTTTTGCCTTAATTCCAGTCCGCAGAGAAGGCAGAGAGAATTGTGAACAGCAAGAACAAACGCGACCAACATTAGCAAAGCCATAGCCACGAATGTCCACCGCTGTGCCGCTCAAGCGGCGGCCATACATCTTAGCAGGCTGTCGCCTCTGGCAAAGAAACCAGTGCGGCAGAAAAAATGATCACGAGTCTATTGCGCGAGTCAGCATGCGCGTAGCTACGAGCGCAAGAACTCGCAGCCGATCAATTGCACGGTGCGGCCGTCGTGTTCGACTTCGCGGCAATGGCAAATTCGGCACAGCACGCGGGTGCCAGCTCCAAATTGCAGGATCACTTCTTCGCCTTGCGGTCGGGCAGGGCTCAGGAAGGAGATTCCCACCGGCGAGACATCATGCCCCCACACATTGACGAATTTCAGCGGGGATTCGTCCGGCGAGAACGCTGCCTGGAACATCACGTCATAGGGGACGCGCGGGGCCCCGCGACGCTCGGCAACATCGTTCGCCAAGAAGGCATCATTCGCTAACGCGGCTTCATTTGCGGTGGACAATCCGATGTGGATGTCCGGCGCAAAGGCGTCATGCTGCGGGAAGTCAAACGGCGAAGCACTGGGCTCTGTAATCATAGACGGCATTCAAAAGTGGGTCTCGTGTGGTCAGCCGTGCATGTATCTCAAACGTACGCTATTTTCCTGGTCCAGGTCGGGCGGCCCCCTTGTCGGTTGGAAGAATCAGGCCGATACTGCGACGCGAGGAGGGGCAGCGAGAGAAATGGCAATGGAAAAGCAGGCGGAAAGAAATCGTGCTCGCTGTTTGACAATCGCGGATTTGTCAGATTGAAACCCAGCATCGTCTCAATTGGAGTGAAGCATGCCGGCCACCATCTTGGACGGAAAACAACTGGCGAAAGAGATGCGTCAGGAATTGGCCGAGTTGGTCGCTGACTTTCTCAAGAATAATGCCATCACTCCCAAACTTGCGGCCGTGTTGGTTGGGGAAGACGCGGCCAGCGAAGTCTACGTTCGTAACAAGCGGAAAGCTTGCGAAGCGGTCGGCATCGAAAGCGAAATGCACCGCTTAAGCGCGGAGACCTCGGAAGATGATTTGCTCGCGCTGGTCACGCGATTGAACAAAGATGACTCCGTGCATGGCATCCTGGTGCAGTTGCCTTTGCCGGGCCACATCTCCACGGAGCGAATTCTTAAAGCCGTGAGTCCGGCGAAGGACGTGGACGCTTTTCATCCGGAGAATGTGGGTTTACTAGTGCAAGGGCGTCCGCGCTATTTGCCGTGCACGCCACTGGGCATTCGCGAAATGCTGCGGCGCTACGAAATCCCCACGGCTGGAAAACACGTCGTCATCGTTGGTCGCAGCGATATCGTCGGCAAGCCGATGGCGAACATGTTGCTGGCTCGCGGGGCTGATGGTGACGCCACGGTGACGGTATGTCATAGTCGCACTCCGGACCTGGGCGCTATCACGCGATCAGCGGAGATTCTCATTGCGGCGGTTGGCCGGCCCAAACTTGTCACCGCGGATATGGTGACCCCAGGTGCTGTGGTTGTGGATGTCGGCGTCAATCGCACGGACGAAGGGCTCGTTGGCGATGTTGATTTCGAAGGCGTGAAAGAAATCGCCTCGTACATCACGCCTGTTCCTGGCGGCGTTGGACCGCTGACGGTGACCATGCTGCTCTACAACACGCTGGAAGCCGCGCGAATTCAGGCGTTTTGATCATTCGCACATCGATAGATCGTCAGCGATTGATTGAGCATCGTCCGGAAATAACGCCTTGCGAATTCAGTTGCTTATGCGTTTCGTTTGCTGGACAATCGAGTTCGTCAAACGGCAGCGGGGAGCCTCCTATGGCGGATTGCCTAAGGTGAAAGGTATCTGAACTACGCTTGCCGTGATCTCGTTCTCGGTGAGTTCAAGTTTGGATTGCCCCACTCAACAAGTCCTGCTGTCTTTCTTGTCAGGCTCCCTGTCTTGGGATGATAGCGACGCGATTCGCACGCATGTGGAAACATGTTCGCGCTGTCGCGAATCAGTGCAGCGGCTTGCCGACACTTCTGTGACGACAGCGCATTCGGACCCTGATTCTGCCGAGCCAGCGCAACCTGGCGAGCCGGCTTTTGACCAACCCCGCGCAAGTCTGGCGGAGTTCTCGGTTGGGAGGACGGAGTCATCTCGAACAACCAATCATCCGCCTGATGAGAAAAAAGGTGATACGGAAATCGCCGGCGACGGGGGTTCGGCAAGCCGGGGAAGTGAGGACGAAACTGTCGCGGCGCCAGCGGCTTTGCATCGCATCGGCAAGTACGAAGTTGTCCGCCTGGTGGGTCGCGGCGGTTTTGCGGATGTGTATCTGGCGCGCAATCCGCAACTGGATGAGGAAGTGGCCGTCAAGGTTCCTCGAGCGCATCTGGCCGCAGGCCCTGTAACGGAAGCGTTCTTGAGCGAAGCCAGAACCGCGGCCAATTTGCGACATCCGAACATCGTGAGCATTCGCGATGCCGAGACCGACGCGCGCGGCCGGGCGTTTGTGATCATGGACTGGCTGGAAGGCGGCACCCTGGACGATGTTCGCAAGCGCAAACAACTGAGCGTTGACGAGATTGTCAACATCATGCGGCAGATCGCGCAAGCGGCCGCGCACGCTCATCGGGAAGGGTTCGTGCATCGGGACTTGAAGCCTTCCAACATCTTGTTTGACAAGTATGGGCGGCCGCACATCGCCGACTTCGGGTTGGCGGTTCACGAACGTGAGTTGCAAAAACGCGACCCCGAGTTCGCTGGCACGCGGCGCTTTATGTCGCCGGAACAAGTGCGCCGCGAAACTGCACTCATTGACCGCCGCGCAGACGTTTGGGCGCTGGGCGTGATCTTGTACTTGTTGCTTAGCGCCGAGTTCCCCTTTGATGGCGATCACTCACAAGTCGAATCGGCCATCCTGGAAGGAACTCCCAAGCCGCTCAAAGTTGCCAGCAACAAAGTGCCTGAGGAGTTACAGGCGATTTGCATGGCATGTTTGCGGCCGGACTTGGAGAAGCGCTTGAGTTCCGCGGATGAACTGGCCAATCGCTTGGAGACGTTCTCCAGACATCAGGCCAGGAAGCGCACGCGGCGCAAGTTTCTGATCAGTGGCTCGGCCTTGTTGGGCTTGGGAGGCGCGGCCGCGTATGGCGGTTATTGGATCTACGACAGAAACCGCGAGCTTCGCGCGGAGGAGGTCTATTGCCGTGCGAATTCTGAATGGAGCTACAACTGGAACGGGCAGATCGCCTTTGAAGCGTACACAGACACCACGGCCGCATCTTTGCTGTGGTTGGCATTGGGTGAGATCGAGAGCCCGCCGCATGATTTCCGTATCGACCTGAAGTTAGGGCAGCTCAACCACGAATTGGGCATCGCGTTGGTGTTGGCACATCGAGCGAATCAATTCCAGAGTTTCATGACGCTCAACGTGAACGGACTAATCAAGGTGCAGCGTCAGTTTGGCGAGTTTACCGACCCGGTTGGCGGGTATTACAAATTGCGCAGTGACGATGCCAGGCATGATGTGGGTCCGGTCGACCAGGTGTTTCGCCGTGAAGAAACGATCTCGGTTCAAGTCACCGGCGGCCGCATTGTGCTGTTTCAGTATGGCAATTCCCAATGCAAGGGCGTCGAAGACTCGGATGATCGACGCAGCATCATTGACCGGAACGGGTACATCGGACGATTTGGCATCATGACCACGCATGGAGAAGGAACAATCAGGGACCTAGAGATAACCGCATGAGTTGCAGGATGTTTGAGTTCACTTGTTTATCACCGAGGAGATTCAACATGAGATCTGTCTATATCGCACTGGGCCTGGTTTGCTGTGTGCTTGTCTTGGCTTCGTACACGGTTGCTCCGGTTGGGAGCGCCGTTGCGGGAGACATCACAGAGGAAGCCGCCGCGGAGAACAGCACTTCACCGGCTCCGCAAGGACCAACAATCTCGCCATCCTTTGGCTATCGCTGGGTCGAGAGTGGCGGCCCTGGACCGCCTGAGAAGCAATACGAAGTGCACATCTCCGGCATTGCCGAGCCGAACGAGAACTTGATTGTCTGTCTGCAGCAGAACACAAAGGACACCAACCTGCATACTCGCTTCAAATTCATCTCCGCATTCATGAAGTCCGAAGCGACGGGCGCGTTTAAGGCCCGGATTCCTTTCAAGACCGCGCCGAGCAATGATCAAACGATTCAGATTGTCGTCAGCACAGGCACTAAGTTCCAAAGAATGGCAGCCGCCAAGAGCGTGGAGACCGTGGGCGACATCATTCGCGCGGATCAGTTGATCGATAAGGAAGTGACCGGCGCTTACATCGCCGCGCATGCGTGGGGCAAGGATGATACGGTACCAGACCCCATGCGAACGGACGTGTGCTCCGTCTTGGCGGATGCGGAAGCCCGATGGTACAAGTACACGGACAACACGGTCTGCCCGCCGGTTGACCATTACTACGTCAAGGTGACCGGCGCCTACGGAACAATCGAAGACTGCTTGACGGTTTCGTTTGATTACGATCCCACGGAAGTGCCCAACGTGATTGAGTCAACCATCTGCAGCGTGAACGGGGCCGGCGAGTTTTGCGCCATCTTCTACCAAGGAACCGATGTCACTCCGCTGTTGGGCTTGGCCATCATTCATTATCCAACGCATGATGAGTACGTGGACGCAGATGATGGTGTCGATCAAATCACCGGATCGTTGGCTGCGTTCCTGGCACAAGCCAGCTATTGTGCGCCAATGTTTGCTGAGTGAGTTTGTTTGCCGGATGGGCGTGCGTACGTTGGAATGGAAGTCTTGTGGCGCTTGCAGGCTCTGAAGTGAGCTTGCAAGCGTCGCGTTCTGATTTGTGTTGAAGAACGCCAATGCGCTCGAACGCAGATAGGTCTCGCCGCAGAAACTCCGTTAGAGTCGTTGTTCACCCGCCATGCTCATTCCCTATCAAGCCGAAGTGGTGATGGAGCGGTGGCCGATTGCCAATTGGGTGATCATCGCTTTGACGGTTTTGATCAGCTTCTGGGGCTTCTTTGCGCCCAGCAATATTGGCGCGGTGGACGCTCCGCCGATATTTGAGAACGTGGAGGACATTCCTCCAGAGTGGCTGGAGAACGAAGCGCTGCGAGAGTTTTTTGAACCTGCGGAGCACAAGCCGACCGTGTTTGACCGCATGGTGCTGGACGGTTGGAGCGTGCCAGGCCTGTTCACGTACATGTTTCTTCACGGGGATTTTTTCCACCTGCTGGGAAACATGATCTTTCTGTTTGTGTTTGGCAACGCGGTTTGCGCGAAGGTTGGCAACCTTTGGTATCCGCTATTCTATTTCTTGGCCGGGTTGATTGCCGCGGTCGCGCACGTGTTGTTTTCCGAGGGTCTGGCCCTGGGGGCGAGTGGAGCCGTGAATGGCGTTGTTGGATTCTTTCTGGTTTATTACCCCATCAATGAGATCCACTGCGCCTATATCTACTACCCATTTGGCGGATCGTTCTCGGTCAGCAGTTACGTGATGATCTTGATCTGGTTTGGCTTGGATTTGCTGGGCGCATTCTATTTTGATGATGGCGTTGCCTACGCGGCGCACATCGGCGGATTCTTGCTTGGGTTTGGCATCGCTTCGTACTTGCTGTTGTTCCGAATCCTGACTGCAACGCGTTATGAGCGATCGATCTTTGATGCGCTCAAAGGTCGAACGACTTAGCAACGCAGCTTTGTTACCGCGCAAGAAAGACGGCCGCGCGAAGTTACGCGCGACCGTCTTCGTTCTTGTTACAGCGCATTCAGTGTCAGAGCTTTCGCTCTGCTACGGATTTGCTGCTCCCATCTCACTAAGCAGCTCGTCCACTGCTTCGTCCATGGCTTCACCGCGAACATTCATATGGCGGATAACGCCATGTTGATCAATCACATAGATCGTCGGCCAACCACGGACACCCCAAGCGTTGGCAATGGGTCCGCCGGTGGAACCGCCATCCCAGAAGGAACGCCAGGTGATGTTTTCGCGTTCCAAAGCGGCTTTGACCTTGTCCTTCGGGTCACTATTCACGCCGATCAAGGCGAAGGGTTGATCAGCCAGTCGTTTTACGAGCGACCGCTCGTGCGGGTACATAGCCCGACACGGTGGTCACCAATCGCCCCAGAAATCAAGGACGACAACCTTGCCGCGATAGTCCGACAATTTGAACGTGACTCCGTCAATATCTTCGCCTTCAATCTCGGGCGCTCGCTGCCCAATTGCGAGACCAATCGGAATGCTTTCCAGATCAAAGTCCGGCTTGGCGGCAACATTGGCGTTGTTTTGGGCACCACCGTTTTGTGCGATGGGTTGGTTGCCGTTATCGCCGTTGTCCAACGTGAGCACGAACGTGAGCACGACGGCAATCACGGCCACGCCCGCAACTCCGACCAAGACCCAGACCCAAGGGCCGAGCCCTCCTCCACCGCGCTGCGGCGGCGGACTGTAGTTGTACGACATGAAAAGCCTCCTGGTGTGAGTGGGAAGGACAATTTCGCCTGAGATGGCATCAATAATATCGGGCTAATTCCCGTGGCATTGTCCTTAATTCTCACGAAGACCACAACGAAAAATCAAGGTCGATCTTGCATCGTCGACATCGCTAGCCTGATCCATACGGTATTCCATTCGCACATCGACACAGGCGTGATTCCCCGCAGAGTGCGTGATATCATCGAGTTTGATATCTTCCATAGAATGCGGCGCCCCGCTGAGAGGGCGCGGTTTCGCTTTCGGGTGAGGTCGGCATGAAGTGGCGATTGACCAAAGCGATGGTTCTTCCACTTGGCGGACTTTGCGCGCTTGTGTGCTTGTGGAAGTTCACGAATGTGGAAGATCGACCCGCGACGGCGGCCCACCAGAATTCCCCGCAGCGACCGATCCCCGTCGACACTTTGCCCGAAGCGCTTAATCTGGCATGGGATGCCGCGGATATTGGCGTGGAGCGGATAACGCCTGCGGACAATCCGCTGACAGAAGCCAAGGTCCAGCTGGGAAGAAAGTTGTTCTTTGATCCCATTCTTTCCGCGGATGGAACGGTCGCGTGCGCCAGTTGTCATGACCCCCAGCACGGCTTTGCCTCGCCGGATCCGTTGGCGATTGGCATCGGCAATCAGTTGGGCCGCCGCAATGCGCCGTCTTTGCTGAACGTTGGACTTGGCCAAACTTTTTTTTGGGATGGCCGCGCAGCCTCGCTGGAAGAACAGGCTTTGGAGCCGATTGCCAATCCGCTGGAACTCGGTTCGAGCGTGGGCGATGTGATCAAGCGCTTGCGCGCTCACGCGGAATACCCACAACAATTCAAAGCCGCGTTTGCGAACGAAGGAACGCCTGGCGAAGCGGGCGATGCGGATCAGCACGTGACCGCAGACAACCTCGCCAAGGCGATCGCCAGTTTCGAGAGAGTGCTGGTCTCGCACGGGAGTCGTGTTGATCGCTTTCGCCGCTCAGAATTCACGGCACTGTCGAACGAAGCCAAACAAGGGCTGTGGCTGTTCGAGAGCAAAGCCAATTGCTGGAAATGCCATAGCGGTCCAAACTTGACCGACGAACAGTTTCACAACACTGGTGTTTCCTGGGGAGCCAAGCCTACCGATTTGGGTCACTTCGAGTTGACGCAAGATGAAGCCGACCGCGGCAAGTTCAAGACGCCCACGCTGCGCGACGTCGCGCGCACCGCGCCGTATATGCACGACGGCAGCATCGCCACGCTGGAAGAAGTCATCGAGTTCTACAGCAAAGGCGGTGGAAAGAACTCGCACCTGGACGAACGCATTCAGCCGTTGAATCTGACCGACGAGGAGAAGCTTCACTTGATTGAGTATTTGAAGGCTCTCGCCGGCAGCCAGGATTGGGCGGAAGGACAAGATTGACGACTTGACGTCAGTCAGTCCAAGCCAGAACTTCGTCCAAGGATGAGATCGACGCATCGTTGGAGACCTTCTTCTTGCGATTCAACAGGATAGATTTCATTCCATATGCGGCAGGCCCTTGGACATCGCAGCGGTAGCTATCCCCAACCATAAGCGTGTTTGCAGCCGGCTTTCCCAATGCCTGTTGGGCGACTTTGTAGATTGCTGGGTCTGGTTTGCAGTAGCCGACATCACATGAGTAAATCGCCGCTGTCAAATACTCGCTGATTCCTAACGTCGAGACAACGGATCGATAGGGAGCCGCCAGGTTGGAAATGATCGCAAGTGGCAAACGTTGCTGGCGCAATTTTTCCAAAGTTTGAATGACGTCCGGAAATAGCTTTGCCGAGCGAATGTCTGCCTCCAAGTCCGCGCTTAGACGGCCAATGTCCGCCGGCGGATCAGCCTGAAGTTCATAGCTAAACGCTTTCAGGTCCTCTGCATTGCTAGACAACGATTCTCGCACGCGCCTGCCTACCCCGACAGCACGGCAAAGCCGAAGATATGGATGTGAATCGCGCCCCAAATACACCAGCGTTCCAAAGAGGTCGAAGACGATTGCTTGGATCATGGTTCAAAGAGTGCAGGATAAATCCATTACGAACCTGCCAGCTTGGTCCAATCAACCATTTCATAGCCCAGCCACATGATCGCGCAATCGACCAAGAAGTGGCTCAGCCAAACTCCGCGCAATGAACCGGAGCGGTGATACAGCCAGGCCCAAAAGCCGCCGCCGACGGCAATGCACAACGAGAAGAACCACGCCAGGGCGGACGAATCCGGGATGAAAGTGAGCAGCACAACCACGTGATGGCCCATGAATGCCAAGGCGGAAATCGCAATGGCCAGCCACAACGGGACGAACGCTTGCAGACGACGGAAAATGAACCAACGGAAGTAGTATTCCTCCAACAAAGAATGCAGGATGGAGATGAACAAGGCGAAGGCGAAAAACAACCAAGGATTGGTTAAGCCAAAGTCGGTGATCTTGGCCCCGATCATCTGCGGACCTTGAGCCATCAACGGGCTCTCATGCAACCAGACGTAATACAAGACAAACATCGTGAAGCCTACGGCTCCGCCGAAGATCGCTCCAATGGTCAGGTCTCGCCGCGCGGTACCGCGTTGCTGAACCCAATGCACATCTCGTCGTTCGATGAAGAAGAACGCCACAAGCGGTAGCGCGGCTTGGATTAACTTGCAGCCTAGGTAAACGATCTGCATCAACGCGTTGCCCGCGAAGACGTCAAAGTACAACCAGGTGCCCATCGACGGGAGCACAATGGCAACAATCAGCAGCACACCCAACGCAAAGCGCCGCGGCTGCCAGAGGGATTCCGGGCGAAGTTGATTATCAAACGGGGCGACTAGCATGCTTTGTTGTTTCGGAGTCGTCGGTCGAATTCGCGCAGACTTGTTGAAGGCAGTGACGCCGGCTATTGCCGCTCAAAGATCGGGATGTCAATTCCCAATTTCTTGCGCCAATCACCGGGAACCTGTGGTGGAAAGAGCTGATCTTCACCGCAGAAATACTCCAAGCCCCGCAGGCAAAGACGTTGGTGGGGTTTGACGGCAAATTGAATTTGCCAAGTCTTTGCCGTCGTTTGCGGGAAAGTGATTCGCATGTCGGCTTTTTCATACCGCTTGCTCGTTACTCGATTGGCAGTGCGTCCCTCCAACGTGAGAATCGTGATCTGCGTCGGGGCGTTGTAGCGGCCGCTGTGTTGAGTGAACAATTCCATGGCGTCCAAGGTGACTTCACCGGGGAACGTAATCGTCAGGTCCACCCGGCCATCGGCCTCTTTTCTGGAAAGCCACATATGCTTCTGACGATAGTTGACTCCCGGTCCGATACTGGGCAGGCGTTCGGCGGCATTCACAACGCCGATGTTGGAACGCTCCTCTTCCGAGTCAGACTCCAAGACCGGTTCGTATTCGGGATGGCCAGGAATGTGCATCGGGCCGAGAGGGACCAGCTTCCAAAACATCTTGTGGTTCTTCGGGAAATCGCGCTTCGCGTCGAACTTGAACTCCGGCAAGACCAGCGGATTCAGGGCCAGGCCGCGCAAATCTTCCGGCAGGAAGACGGGGTTCTCTGGCGCTTCTTGGAATGCTCGTGTCTTGAAGGGCTGATAATAAGCCATGATCGAGGGCGTCGTCTTTTGGTCGTAGCCGTAGACATCGACGTGAGGCAACCCAAACGCATGTCCCAACTCATGCAGCATTGTTGTCTGAATTGAAGTCGGCCGTTCAAACGAATAAGAGGTCAAAAGCACAATGCCGCCGCCGCGACCATAGCCACCATTGATCGGACGTCCACCGCCGGCGGGCCAGTTCTCGTTGTTGACCATCACGCAACAGAACACCCAAGGGCACTCAAAGCGGCTCACCTCAAAATGATCCAGCAATTCGGCAACGATCACCTCTGCCGCCTGGCCGCTGCCCATTGCCTTGTATTGTTGGACCGTCTGTTGCAGTCGCACAATTTCCGGCTTGTCGCGAGCGATCTCAAATGTGCCTCGGTTGTCAAGGATCTGCTCATAATGATCTTGCGACCACTTCAAGTGCCGCATGACAAGTTCACCGCCTCGTGCAGTTGGCGTTCCGGTGCCGCGAGGAAGCAGGAACACAGGCATGACGCTGACTTTTTCCGGCGTCACAAATGCCTCGTTCTGTGCGGAGAGTGTTGAGGCGAAAAACGACAAGCCTAAGACTGCCAACGGCAGACACCGGCTTAGAATGATTGGTCGATGCAACAACATGGCGATTGCTGGAATTTCGAGATTCGCGAAGCTGTAACCGCTTTCAGGATACTCTAACGCGCCAATGCGTTGACATCTGACACAAATTGGCGAGGTCTAGAAACACGCAGGAATTGCCACGGCAGAAGCATGCGGCAAATTTACTGATGTGATTCCAAATTGCTTGTCATCGGCATGCAGTGTGGGCGGTGTGCTACGCGACATCTCACGCAGAATTCACCGACTTTTTCTGAATTCTTGACCCAATGGCTGCGTCTAAAGACTCTCTTACGATAACGACACTGTGGATGGCTTATCCTGATGCCTCCTGGGCGATCAGGTCTCCGAGCGATTTGCGATCTTATGACACCACTCACTCAACTCTCCGACGCTGAACTCCTCGCCCGCTACAACGGTGAAGCGACGCGAGAGGAAAACGGTGAGGATGCGCAAGCAGCCGAGCGGCAGGAAGCGTTTCGTTTGCTGGTGCTCCGGCATGGGCGGATCGTGATGTCGGCGTGTCGCGGTGTCTTACGAAATGAGAGCGACGCGGAAGATGCCTTTCAGGCGACGTTCTTTGTGCTTGCGCGCAAAGCCGGCACGGTGGAACGCGGCGCCAGCCTGGCCGCCTGGCTGCATCGTGTGGCGATGCGGATTTCGATTCGCGCGGCCAAACGCAAGCAGCAACACAAAACAACTTCTTTGGAGACCGTTGCCGAGCCCAGCAGTGGGGAACTGCAGCTTGTCTCCACTCAGGCGAGTTTGCGAGCCGTACATGAAGCCACCGCGCGGCTTGACGAATCGTTGCGCAGCACAGTGCTGCTCACGTATTTTGCAGGCCTTAACCGCAAAGAGACCGCGCAGCGGCTGGGCATCACGCCCGGCGTTGTTCAAGCGCGGTTAAAGAAAGCCAGAGGGCAACTGCGGCGGCGACTGGCTTTGCGGGGGACGTCCTTGGCCGCGTTCACGGTTCTCGCCTGGCAATCATCCACCTCTTTGGCCAGCGCGTCATTGGCGCGCCTCTGCGACGCCTGCGCCAACACGGTGTTTCACGTTCAGGCTGGACTCGCCGCGAGTTCGGCCGGGACAGCCATTCCGCAAACTCTTGCTCAAGGAGTGATCCGATCAATGACTATCAACACAACTTTGAGGCACGTCATGGTTGTGGCCGTCACAGTGGCCGGCGCATGGCTTGCGTTTGGTTCATCGCAATCGCGCGGCGGAGGAGCCAACGCCGAAGTCATCTTGCCGGTGGTGATCGCGGAACAGACTGCCGCGGACGCCGTGACGTTTGTCAGCGTTCCGGTCAGTCAAGATGGCCAGGACGTACGTCAATCCAACAGCCAACAGACCGGACAAGGCGACTCATCGCGCCAAATCGGTGATGAACAAGACGAGGAAGACGTCAAGCCGGGCGAAACAGCCTGGGGCAAAGGCACGCGAGGGCTGCAGGCCGGAGTGCGATTCAAAGACGAAAGCAAGGCCGGCCCTTTCAACTTTGGCGACAAGGCCGAAATTGAGTTTGTCATTCGCAACGTTGGCGAAGAGACAATTGAATTTGAAAGCGCGGAATGGCGCGAAGACGATCAGTACTTTGTCAAGAATCTAGCCGACGAGAAAGCGACGATTGAAACAGGCAAGATCTGGTATTCCGGACTTCCCAGGATCAAGCGATACACCTTGAAGCCTGGCGAAGAAGTGGCGATCGACACCGGGCCGATGGGAATCGGCGGCAACGGAATAGACGCTTTTGAGCATCCCGTGGTCTATGTTCCCAAGCTCACCGAAGGCAACTTCTCCGCCTGGTTCCAATTGCGGATGCCGGACATCGTTCAAGCGGGAAAAGACCAAGGTTGGACCGGCACGCTCACAACCGGCAACTTGAAGCTGGAAGTCAAGAAACCGGTTGATTCGCAGAACACGATCAAGTAGCCGCAGCCTTGCAGCGCGCTTCGTATGTTTTTGAGCGCGTCATTTCTTGATGATGACCAGGTTGCTTTGGGCAAGCACAAACTTCCGTTCGCCGGCGGCCGAAGCAAACGCGACGGTCGCCTGGCGGCGGATGCCTGAGCCGGAGAGCGCAATCACCTTGCCAAGACCGTACTCGGGATGTGTAACGACTGTGCCCCGCTCATATGCTTCCGGAGACGCAAGATTCTGATCGTCGGCGGCCGGCACACTCCCGCCCCACGGCGCTGGCTCTTGGCCGGAATTGCGCGCCGCGCCGCGCTTGCTCGCTTCGCTGAACTTGGGAGCCTCTTCTTTGTCGAAGAGTAGCCCTGAAGCGGCACGTTGTTCTGCTGGGCCGGACGACTCTGCTTGCGGCGAGTTTGACTCGGCTGTGTCCTGATCGAAGTCGCCTTGTTGAACTGCGTTCTCTTCGCCTTGCTCTGATGACTTTTGGGACGCCAATTGCGCCGCGGTTTGCAACACGCCGGTGTTGGTGTTGTACGGAACGGTCTCAACGGTACTTCGCCGCGGTCTGGCATCCAAAGGGCCAGTCGCAAAGGCTGGCTGGTCCCAATCCATTTCCTCTCGCGGCAGTTCCAGCGTGAAATTGCTGGGCACACACATCCCGGTGCGTCCGCGAAAGGCCCTCCGCCGCGCCATGCTGAGTTGCAGCTCTTCTTCCGCGCGGGTCATGCCTACGAACAACAACCGCCGCTCTTCTTCCTCAAAATCACGATTGTCCTTGCTGCGTTCATGCGGAATCAACCCATTCTCCAAAGCCACAATAAACACGCAGGGAAATTCCAAACCTTTGGCGGCATGCAGCGTCATCAGCGTGACCTGGTCCGCGTCCTCGGCCCAAGCGTCAACATCGTTGACCAAGCTGGAATGCTCCAAGAAACCTTCCAGGTAATCCTGGCCAGCGTGGCGTTCATCGAACTGCCGCGCCGCGGTGAGGAGTTCATCAATGTTTGCCGCGCGCTGTTGATCTTCCTCGGCTTCGCTTTGGGCGTACATCTCGCGGTATTCCGTCCGTTCGAGCACATAGCCGACAATCTCCTCGACCGGCTCGTGAACGTTTCGCTCCAACGATTCAAACAACTCAACAAACTGCCGCAAACGCTTGACGGCACGCGCATTCAATTTCGGGATCTTGTTGGCATGTCGCGCAGCTTCCAACAAAGTCATGCCATTGGAAGTGGCGAAGTCATCCAATCGGGCAAGCGTGGTCTTGCCAATGCCCCGGGCGGGTGTATTAACGACCCGCAAGAAGGCTTCGTTATCGCGCGGATTGTTCAACAGGCTGAGATAGCCCAAAACGTCCTTGATTTCTTTGCGTTGATAGAACTCAACGCCGTTGACAATTTGGTAGGGGACGCCTTGATCGCGCAGCGCGTGTTCAAATGCTCGCGAGAGCGCATTCACTCGGTAGAAGATGGCGAAGTCGCGCGGCCGCCGATGTCCTTCACGAACCAAACCGGCAATTCTCGCTACAATGCTTTCGGCCTCGTCGCGTTCGTCGTTGTAGACGACGTAACGCACCGGTTGGCCTGGCTGATTGACCGTGTAGAGTGACTTCTGTTTGCGGCGCACGTTGCGTTGGATCAGCGCATCGGCAACGCTGAGGATCTTTTGCGTGCTGCGGTAGTTCTGCTCCAACCGCACGACGCGCACCTTCGGATAGTCTTGTTCAAACTCCAGGATGTTCTTGATGTTCGCGCCGCGCCATCCATAGATGGATTGATCCGGATCACCGGTGACCGCCAAATTGGGATAGTCAATGCACAGCGCGCGAACAATTGCGTATTGAGCCAGGTTGGTGTCCTGGTATTCGTCCACCATCACATAGCGGTAGCTTGCATCCAACTCTTTGCGGATCTCCGTGTTGTCCTTGAGTGTCGTGGCGATGTGCAGTAGCAGATCGTCAAAGTCCACCGCGTTGGCGGCAGCGAGTTCCGCTTGATAGTCCGGATAGATCTCCGCGGTGATGGCGCCCAAAGGATTGCCGGACTTGGGCGTGTATTCCTCCGCGCGTATCAAATTGTTCTTGGCCCAACTGATGGCCTTGGCCACCTGGTCAGGCGTGACGCGTTCCCAACGCTCGCTGTTGCGAATCATCACGCGCTTGAGCGCGCGTAGCGAATCGCCGGAGTCATAAATGGTGAAGTTGGCATCGAGACCAACATGTTGGGCATAGCGCCGCAGCAGCTTTGCGCACAGCCTGTGAAACGTGCTGGTCCAAACGCGCTCGCCAGGCATCAGCGTGTCCACACGCGAGCGAAGTTCGTCAGCCGCCTTATTGGTGAAGGTCAGCGCCAAGATTTGCTCGGCCGGAATTCCTTGTCGCAGCAGATACGCAATGCGATGAGAAACAACGCGCGTCTTGCCGCTACCTGGCCCTGCCAGAATTAACAGCGGTCCATCAATATGCGTTGCAGCTTCTCGTTGGGCTGGCGTGAGCGTTTGCAGCCAGGCTTCATCCGCCGAATTCCATTCGGCAGGCCCGGGAAACGCATCGCCGGGGAATTCGCCATCTGAGGAATACGCTGCGTCGAAATCGTCCGGGGTTTCTTGTTCGCTTTGCGGGAAGGAAATCACATCCGGGGCACCGCTGGCGGCTGCCGGATCGGTTGGAAAATCACTCGCGAACTCGGAGGGATCGAAGCTGATATCCGCATCTTCCAGCCCTGCGTCACTGTATTCCGCTTCTGCGGGATCAGGATCGAAGGTCAACTCCCCATCCGAATCCCCATCCGTCGGCAATTCCGGCGAAGTTTGCCGGTTGCGATTGGTGGACGAGTTTCCGCGAGGTTGGGCCATGACGATGCGCGGCGAATGCGACAGAGGATGTTTCCTTACAGTATACGGGCGAACACCAACTTCGGCATCCCATGACTTGCTGTGTCTCGCGCGCCAGCGGTGCCATCACTCGGCTTGGAGAAATCGCCAGCTGGCGGCTATAATCCTGGCCGTCGCTGCGGAGGCATATCGTGTTTGCAGCGAATGACACTTGGCCAGGATCGGCCGAACACTGAAATCACCACGGAGGGAAAGATGTCAAGTACGCGCATTCCTTTGAATCAAGCCGAACTCAGCGCCCAGGATCTTACGGACCGCCTGGAGATGAGCACCGCGGAAATCGGACTTTCCGTTCGCACGACAAATTGTTTGGAAGAGCGTGGCGTCTTTACAGTTCAAGACCTGCTGAATTGCTCGCGTGATGATCTGCTGAGCATTTCCAACTTCGGCGAGAAGACGCTGGAAGAAGTCTTCAAAGCGCTGGAATCAGTCGGCTTCTTTCGCCCTGGCCAGACGCCGCGCTTGGCACAAACGCCTCGCTAACTCCGGCGACACGACTTCCATAGTCAGCAAGGTTGCCGTAAAGAATGCCCGTCGGACACGTCCAAGGTCTCAGCGGCGGCTTTCGTAGAACGCCTTGGCGTCTTCGAGTTGACCGATGAAGCCGACGAATTCGTTTTCCTCGGCTTCATAACCTTCCCACCAGGCAAATTCATCTTCCGCTTGATCCGTCACGCGGCGGTGCGGAATGCTTGCGCCTGCCTCGTAGCGAATGCTCAGAGTGTGCCAAAGCCGCAGCGGTTTCGCGTCTTTCAACTGCAGTTGGCCATCAGGACCAACGCGCGCGATGTACTTTCGCTCCGCCGGAAGATGCTCCAGCACGACACCGTCGGGAGCTTCCCGCACAATCACAGGCCCGGAGTAGCCATTGGGAATGACGTACTCAATCTCATGAACGCCTGGTTGCACAAAGACCAATAGCAACACAATCGCCAACGCGGTCAAGAGAGCAAACGCCGATAGCAAGTGCTTGCGTCGCATGTGTGACCTGAGTGCCGCGGAAGCTCCACACTTGCCTGATGACGTCTTGAGTGGCTGACCTGCGAAGTCCGAGCGGTCTCACGAGAGGTTTGGGTTATCGAGCTATTTTGACCGCTTTAATAAACAGATACCTGCGGCACCTTCGACAACCAAACCAATACGCCGGCTTATAGCAAACTTTCCAGCAGCAGCCGCAACTTGCGCAGTTCGCCAGCGTGTTCGACATCGGGGTCTTCCACAATATCCACTGTGAGCGTGCGGTTGTACTTCTCATGCTCCAGCAGTTGCACAAGGCGACCATATTCGATCTCGCCTTGACCAACGCGCACTTGCAGTTTCTCAGGCGTGGTGTCGCGAAGTTGCACATGATGCACCAACGGCATCAACCGGCTGTAGTCCCGCCCGGAACATGGCCCACAAATGTAATGGCTTGGATCCAATGTAATCCCCAAGCCGGGCGTGTTCTGGCAAAGCGCCAACGCGGTTTCAGGATCTTGCGTCATACGGTCAACTTCGGTCTTGATGCTGACCAGCACACCTTCGACGGACGCCAGGCGAACGAACTCTCGCAACCGCTCGATCTCTTCGTTGAACGGCGTACCAAGTTCGGATGCGCGGACGGATAGCGTAAAGACCTTGGTGGCCTTCGCCAGCCGGCAACACGCGTGGAACTGATCAATGCACTGCTGCCCTGTGCAATCAAAGTCCAAATAGTAAGCAACCGGCGTCAGTCGCTGCGTTTGGCGACATTGTTGGATGGCGTCGTCCAAGTTCGCTTGAACTTGCGAAGGGCGCAACTGGCGGCCGCGCTCATCGATGACGACTTCGACGCACGTGTATTCCAGCGCCACAAGGCGATCGAGTGCGGCGTCCAATGAAAGCTTGGGAAAGCAACCTGTGGAAGCGGCGACAATCACGGTCAACTCCTTTGGCGCGTGCGAGCAATCTCGCGGTCTTTCACTTGCAAATGCTTAAGTGGCACAAGCAGACGATGTGATCCAAAGTCCTGCGTTTGTGCCATAGAGCCCAACGATCTCGCGCTACTTTCGTACTCATCACCATTGGAATAACGCAATGGATAAGCGCAAACGTAGCGGCAGCGAGCAATCGGGGGCGGCGTACAGTAGCGAGGTTGCCGTGCCGGAACAAGATCACATCAAGGGCATGTTGCGCTGTGTGCTTGCTTCCGGCATCAATGCTGTCACACGGGAAATACGCCAGCTAGAATCAACGCTGTTCGTGGTGTTTGTCCTGTGCAACAACGTGCTGGGCCTAGTTCCACACCTAGTGCTTTCCCACAAGACCTTGTGAATCACCCTGATGTAAATTCGAAGTCCGCGGTTGCTGTCGCTTACAGCGGAGGGTTGGACAGTGCTGCGCTGGTTGCGGAACTGGCTGCGACTGGCCGCGAGGTTTGGCCTATGTATGTTCGCGGTGGTTTGTTTTGGGAAGAGGAGGAATTGGAATTCGCCAGGCGATTTCTGGACGAACTCGCTCACACCGGCGTGCAGCCGTTGCGAGTCTTCGATGTGCCGCTGCGCGATCTGTATGGCGATCATTGGAGCTTGACCGGCCAAGAAGTGCCTGCCGCGGGGACGCCCGATGAAGACGTCTACCTGCCAGGCCGTAATCCGCTGCTGTTGTTGAAGCCGGCGATTGCCTGTGTGCGATTCGGGATTGGCGAACTTGCGCTGGCGACGCTGGCGGCGAATCCGTTTTCGGACGCAACGCCTGAGTTTCTCGATGAGTTCTCAGCGATGATTGCACATGCTTGCGGTGGACAGGTCCGAATCACGCAACCGTACGCCCATTTGCAAAAGCACGAAGTGCTGCAACGAGCGCCGTTAGCGCCGCTGCATTTGGCATTGAGTTGCTTGCAACCTGTTAAGGGGAAACATTGCGGCGCGTGCAACAAATGCGGTGAGCGTCGCGCGGCATTCCATGTTGCCGCAATGCCAGACAAAACGGTCTATGCGATTGATCTTCGCTGAACAAACAACCACCAGGCTAAGTCACCTGCCGGTCATCGCATGCTAGCACTCATGATGAAGGAATCCGTAGAACGCGGCAAATTCGCTCCGGCGAAAATAATCGGACAAGTTTTGCAAAGACAAAAGTTGCCAGCAACCGATAGGTATTTTTGCGTTCGCAGGGAAGCGGCACGTCCGGCAATGAGGCTGGAACCAGGAGCACGGTGGCGCATGAAGCGCCTGCGAACCGCCAGGGACGGCGATACACTTTTCGTGCTCCCAGGGGGGAAAGAACAACAGTCCGGCGGCCTTACGGGGCCGTCCGGACTGTTGGCGTTTGCGCGGACCCCATTCATCACAAGATGCGTTTGTGCTTGCTAGCACGCGTGAATGGGACGCTTTCCCAGCTTTCGGTCTTGAATAACTCAGATCGGTGTTGCGCCGCAAACCGGCGCATTCTTGTTCGCTATCATTTCTTGGCTACCAACGCCGCGGCAAGCGGTGTCCGTGATGGCCATGATGGGTATCGTGCCAGTCGAAATGACCTGGGTGATAATCCCAGTGGTCGTAATGCCAATCCAGATGGCCGGGATGATAATCCCAATGGCCATAATTGCCGTAGCAGCCAAAGCGCGACGTCCCAAAGTAGGAGCCGTATGATGGCAAGCCATGGTAAAGGCTTCGCGTTGTGTGGCGTTGCGAATGGCTCACGCCATAGCCACCCAAACGGATGCTGAAACCTTGGGCCTTTGCATCACTGGGCGCGGCGAACATCATTCCGCCGACGAGGAACGCTGGCGCGATTACGAATTTCAATAATTTGGACATGGGAAACCTCCAAGAGAAAAGACCGAAAGCGTGGCGGGTTCCGCTGGCAATTGCGCGACGGAACCCGCCGAGAAACCAAATCAGCCCACGCCAATCCGCCAAGATTGGCTACCACCAACAATGCGGGCGATGGTGGTGATGGTGATAAATCGGCGCGGGATAGTAATACGAGCGAACTCGCGGAGCGTAGTAATAGCTCGGATAGTTGGAGTAATAGAAACTCACACCCGAGCGGCGCGGGGCATAGCCGTATCCGCCATAACCACCGCCACCAAAACTGATGCTGAATCCTTGCGCTTGCGCTGTACTCGGCGCAGCAAAGATCATCCCGGCGGCGAGAACCGCTGGGACCGCAATCCACTTCAAGAACTTCGACATACACAATCCTCCAAAGACCAAAAGGGAAACAGAAAGACACGACTCAGCCGCTGAAACACCAAAACGGCCAAGGCCTCTGCTCTGTGCCAGTTCTGCAGGGGAGAGAAACGCAGGAGGCGTGCCAGCGAAGGAGCAAGAAATGAGCGTTTTCCCTAAAGTGCTTTCAAAACACAGCTTATGGAAATCGCTAAATCCGCGTCGGCATCGGAGCCGCGCGGTGCGCGCAGTCAACCGGACGACACTTTGTCATCCAATTGATCGTGATGGTGGTGTCGATTGGTCATCTGGCCCTTCGTTCTTACAGGTATCCAAGCGTCGTCAGGCCGGTTGTGTTACACAACCAACTCACTATTTTAGTGATCACTCAAATGCCCTGTCACAGCCTCCTATTCACCCGCTACGCTGCGTTTCAATCCTCTTCTGCAAACAAGGAAAACAACAATGTCTGCCAAAGCCGTGCCTGATGGTTTCAACACAGTGAGCGCTTACCTGGTGGTTCCCGACGCCAACAAAGCCATGGACTTCTATGAAAAGGCGTTCGGGGCCAAGCGGGGCGCTGTCATGAACGGCCCGGACGGTGGCGTCATGCACGCGGAAATCCAGATCGGCAATTCCACCGTCATGCTCACGCAGGAGAATCCCGCTTGGGAGCAAAAGTCCGCGGCCACGTATGGTGGCAGTCCCGTCTCCATGCACATGTACGTGGATGATGCTGACGCGCTGTTCAATCAGGCCGTTGAAGCTGGCTGCTCAGTCACTTTTCCAATGTCTGATGTCTTCTGGGGCGACCGCTACGGAAAGGTGACAGACGTGTTTGGTTTGAGCTGGGGTATCGCAACGCACAAAGAAGACTTGAGCGAGGAAGAGATGGGCAAGCGCGCCGCGGAATACTTCGCCAACATGCAAGGCTAAGCAGCCGTCGATCGTCACATGAAGTCGCCCTTGGCGATTTCGCACGGACCGCGTGCCTGAGAGCATGACCAGCGATTTCATTCCCCGCTGGAGTTTGCTGCCAGGCGCGCGGTCGCTGTGCTAAGTTGGCGGCAAGCCTGCTGAGTCGATTCGCGCGAGTCTTATTGTGGGAATAACATGCGCATCGCGGCATTGTATGACATTCATGGCAACCTGCCGGCGTTGGAAGCCGTGCTGGCCGAAGTGGATCAGGCGGACGTGGATCAGATCGTTGTCGGCGGTGACGTACTGATTGGTCCTCTGCCGAATGAATCACTCGACTTGCTCCTGAACGCCAAGCTGCCAGTGAGTTTTCTTTACGGCAACTGCGAGACCGATGTCTTGACCGAGCGCGGCGGCCAGCGCTCAACCCGAATTGGCGAACAGTTCCGCGAAATCTTCCAATGGAATGCCAAGAAGCTCTCGGACGAACATGCGCAGCTGATCAGCAACTGGCCTGGCACATTGCAACGACAGATCGATGGCTTGGGTAACGTCCTCTTCTGCCATGCCACGCCAGACAGCGATACGGAGATCTTCACGCGACAATCGCCAGAGTCACGACTGGCCCCAATGTTCGCGGAAGTTGACGCTGACGTTGTGGTCTGCGGACACACGCACATGCAGTTTGATCGCGCAATCGGCGGAACGCGAATTCTCAACGCCGGCAGCGTCGGCATGCCCTTTGGCAAACCTGGCGCTCACTGGATGCTGCTAGGCCCTGGCGTTGATTTCCGCATCACGGAGTACGATCTGGAAGCCGCCGCGACGCGAATCAAAGCCAGCGACTACCCTCAGGCGGAACAATTCGCTGAGCAGAACGTACTCAACCGTCCCAGCGAAGAGCAAATGTTGGCAGCATATGCGGCCGCGGATGAAGAGAAGTGAAAAAAAGCAAGTGCCATTGAAGGGCTGCGGGATGGCTTGCCTGTTCGATCCGCGCGACTGCCTCTTGCTGCGCTCAGTTTGGCGAGCAAACTGAGTTACCTTTTGCTGACCACTAGTTTCGTTGTTCCGCACCGG
>CALJLD010000168.1 GCA_937982665.1 uncultured Planctomycetales bacterium | reverse complement strand
TTTTTGCAAAGGAGTGCGACTCCCGTAGGGGGTACTCAATTTGATGCGATGAAAGAGCGCAATCACATGATTTGTGGTTGTGCTCTTTTTCGTTGGTTGCAGGCAAATTCCAACGCAAATATTTGTCGCCGGCGGACGAATGGCCCTGAGCGTCGCGAAGTTGCACCGGCAAGGCCTACGCGAATGGTGCAAGAGCCGCTCGCCGGCTTGGTCAAGTGACGGTTCCAGCCGCCGAAATTCGCTGCGCCGTGAGTAGCCGTCAGCTACAATCTGCCTTAATCGCCTCTACCAGATTCGCTCCAACCCAAGGCCTGGTCATGATCCGTGTCGTCATCTTCTTGCTTGCTGTTTCCTTGTGCGGCATACAGCAAGCCGCCGCGCAGAGCTTTCATACGGCGAAGGCGAAGAGCCCGGAAGCGGGGACGATCTTCATCTATCCGGAGCGAATTCCCCTGCAGAATGGCGACATGTTCACCGCCGAGCGCGGCTTGATGTTTGTTCCGCTCAATCGAAGCAAATCGACAAGCGATGTGATTGCGGTGGAGTTCTATCGCTTTCCAAGATCTGAGCGCGCGGACCAGAACGCGCCGCCACTGTTCATCCTCAACGGGGGGCCAGGCTTTGAAGGGCTCGAGGCTGACCTCAAGAACTTGGGCACGTTTGAACAGCGGTTGCAGCAATTCTTGGAGGTTTCGGAAGTCGTCGTTGTGGGGCAACGCGGCATTGGTTCCTCCAAGCCGCATACGCAGATTGAAATGAATGTGCCACAGTCGGACGCAAGCGAAGCCTACGATGCGGACAAGGCGATGTCCGTCTTTCGCGATGGGCTCGCCAGCGAGCGGCAGTTTTGGTTGGACCAGGGTGTAGACCTGAATGGCTTCACCGTCTTGGAAGCTGCTACCGACGTCCGTGATGTCGCGCAAGCCTTGGGCTATGAAAAGATCGCCATCATGGGCGGCAGCTTTGGCTCGCACTGGGGCATGTCGCTGATGCGGAAACACCCAGAGATTATTGAGCGAGCCGTTCTGCATGGGATGGAAGGTCCGGACCACACGTGGGACCATCCCGGCTGGTTGTGGAACGTCTACAAGCGCGTCGCGGAGGAAGCTGAGCAGGACGATAAGCTCAAGGGCATGATTCCCGAAGGCGGATTGATCAAAGCTGTGGAGTCGTTGGTGCAGCGCGCCTCGGACGAGCCCTTCACAGTCACGTTGAGCGCATCGCGCGATGTTCTCATCGACCGTTACGTGATGCAACAACTTGCGCGAGGGTACACCAGAAGCCTGCCGGCGTGGCCTGCGGAAATCATCAGCATGTCCAACGGAGACTATAAGGCGGCAGCGCAAGTGGTTGCGTTGCGGGCCGGCGCTCAGCAACGACAATTCACGACCGCCAGCTATTGGATGCTGGACAGCAGTTCCGGCATCACGGCCAGGCGTCGAGCGGAGTTTGAAGCTGACCCGGCCCTGCAAATCATCGGCAGCACTTTCGATTGGTATGCCACCGGCAGTCCCGTCTGGGAGACTGACCTGGGCGATGACTTTCGCCAGAACTTTGAGACGGAAATCCCCACCGTGATCGTACATGGGACGTGGGACGTTTCAACGCCCTATGAGAACGCACTGGAATTGGCTCCCTACTTCAAGGACAGCCGTTTCATTACCGTGAAGCGGGGATCGCACGGAGCACTGGGCGAAGCCATCCGCAGCAACTCGGAATTCCGCCGGGCACTGACAAAATTCTTGGCCACCGGCGATATGTCCGATCTTCCCGAAGGCATTGAGCTTCCCCAACCGCAGTGGAAGATCCCAGATTTGCCGGCGGGTGAGTAATCGAGCGCAATCGTTGGCGATCAGAGAATGTTGGCCTGCCATACTTGCAAGTGGCCAAGCCCATTCGTCATTCCCGCGCAGGCGGGAATCCAGTCAATGACAAGAGCAATTGCTGCGTTCTATGCCGATTAGCGAAGCGGCTCACGTCTTATGTTGCCGCGCTTGGGGTTATCGCGCCGTATTGGCTGGACTTCCGCCTGCGCGGGAGTGACGAATCGGAGAACATCAGCAGACCCTCTGCGGCGTAAAGATTGACAACGACACGAGTTGGACGGTAGCCTTTTGGTTTGCTCAATTCTGCGGCAAAGAACCGGCTTTTCTTGGTTCGCTCCACCTCGCCGTTCGATCGTGTCAACTCAATCGCGCCATCATGGACCATCAATTGGACGAATCGCCTGATACGCCCGGCGATGAGCGTGGTGAGTTCGATGGCCGTCCGCAGCACGATCCGGGTTCCGAAGTTCAGTTGGCCCGCTGCGAAGCGCGGATTGGGCACAAGTTTGCAGATCGGGGATTGCTGGTTCAAGCTCTGACGCATGCTTCGGGCGCGAGCCATCGCTTGGTTTCCAACGAGCGTATGGAGTTTCTGGGCGATGCGATCCTGGGCGCCATTGTCTGCGAAGAGTTGTTTCGCCGGCATGAGCAATTCTTGGAAGGCGATTTGACGAAGATCAAGTCCGTGGTGGTCAGCCGGAAAACGTGCGCGCGTGTCAGCCGAACCTTGCAACTTGATGAGTTCCTGATTCTCGGCAAAGGCATGGTGGGAAGCGCTTTGCCAAAGTCATTAATGGCAGGCGTGTTTGAGTCGCTGGTGGCGGCCATTTATTTGGACGGTGGCGATGCGGCCGCGCGACGGTTCATAGTGGATCACCTTGGGCCGGAGATTGGTCGGGCCACCATTGGCGATCACGGTGGCAATTTCAAATCAGTACTGCAACAACTGGCGCAGCGAGATTTTGACGCCACCCCGCGATACGACTTGCTTGACGAGAAAGGTCCCGATCACGACAAGTGCTTTAAGATTGCCGCGGCCGTGGGCAAGCGAAGTTTCGCGCCCGCTTGGGGTCGCAATAAGAAAGACGCTGAGCAACGCGCCGCTCAAAACGCGTTGGCCCAGATTCGCGGAAATGAACCGCCGTTTGTCGGCGATTGAAGTGTGGCGCTTGACGTTTATCTGTAGCGCTCGAAGTTACTTGCGGGAAGATGCCTGAACCTTTCTCGTGGTCTGAACAATACTCACGCCGCAAGGAAGCCGCGCGCCGGTTTGGCAAGAGCGTGTTCCGGTTGCCTTTGGCGAAGCGCGCATCCGACGTGCTGCTTGAGTTTGTGCCTGAGGGTTCCAGCGTGCTGGAAGTTGGGGCGGGCGACCGGCGGATGGGCAAACTCCTCCGCGCGCAGCGCAAAGATGTCACTTATCTTTCAATGGACCCGGACCCTGCCGGCGATCATGAATTCAAATCGCTCGAAGAAATCGACGAGCAATTTGATTGTGTCTTCGCTTTTGAAGTTGTCGAACATCTCGCACTGGATGAAGCCGCAACTTGGATGGGCGAATTGTGCCGCGTTACGCGGCCCGGCGGAACGCTGCTGTTAAGCACGCCCAACACTTTCTATCCGCCGGCATTCTTGCGAGACGCGACGCATAAGACGCCCTGGTGCTATGACGAATTGGCGGGATTCGCCGCAGGCGTTGGCTTTGAAGCGACGCATGTCGTCCGCATTTACAATGATGCGGCACATCGATACTTCGCGCGGCGGTATTTGCTGGGCTGGCTGTTTCGCCTCATGGGAATCGACTTCGCCAGGCAAATTGTCCTTGCGGCGGGGAAGCCGGAATAGTCTCAACGGCGCTGAGCAAGACTTGCCGGGTTTGTCGCCTGCTCTTTCCGAATTGATGGATGGAGTTCAGTAAGTAGGTGAGTTGCGCCCACGTCGGGATCTTGCGTCGACAGGAGCTTTACGCAACTCCATTCGCGCGAGGAACAAATATCATCCGTCAACGCCAAAATTACTCTGCCGCTGGCTCATTCTTGTTATCCGCAGCGACTCAATGCTCGCGGCGCGCGGATGGATGGCCAGGCGGATTGAAGCTCCCGCTTATCAACCCCACCCTGCGCCCCCTGGAAAACTGAAAAATCGCTCCGTGGGCAGACGGGATAGTCGCATGCAAACGCCGCATCCGCGACAAAAACAAGAAAAACTCTCAAACGCGCCTTGCCCACTGCGCAGCTTCTGTTGGAGATTGATTCCACGATCTTTGGCAATCAAACCAAACTTTGGCCACGCAGCATTGCGTGTTGGGCGGCGGTCTGAGGCAACGCAGTCTGGCCGCCGCTGGCGCATTCAGCTTGCCGCGGATTGCAGCGCGAGGCAACGCAGTCTGGCCGCCGCTGGCGCATTCAGCTTGCCGCGGATTGCAGCGCTTCGTGGCGTCTGCATTTCACTTGCAGCGATTCTCAGTTAGACATGACCGCTAGTTCAACTGCACGCCGTGCTTCTCCAGCGAGGCTTCGACATCGGCCCAGGTATCAAAGAGGGCCTTTTCCAATCGCGTGAATTCCGCCAGTGTCGTGTTGGTTTCGACGCGGACTTTATCAAAAACGTCGTGCATTTCGCCGCGTAGCTCGGAGAAGTCTTTCAAGTAAGCGCCAATCTTGACCCAAGCCTCGCGATGAGTCGCCAATGCATCGCGAAAATCTTGCGGCGCGGCATCCAGATCCAGGGCTTTCAGCCCGGCGACATATTCTTCAATGGCAGTTGAAAGCGGCTGCTCACGCGTTGCTTCGTTGCGGGTTCCGCTGAGACGCGCGTCGGCGGCAATCGCATTTTGTATCGCGGCAACGGCAGCACTTGGCTCGGCATCATCAGCTGACGTCTTGGCCGCAATCGGTACGGTATCGCCAATGCAATACAGGGCGCGATCACTTCGCAAATAGAGTTGTTCATTGGCCACCGCGGGACTGGCGTTGAATACCGTGTCATCGTCCAGTTCATTGTGGGCAAGCAGTTCAAACTGTGGCGAAGCGCTGATGACAAACGTTCCGTTTTCGCGCGAGACAACGTACAGCTTGTCGCCGGCTGCCACAGCCGAAGCATAAACGCGTCCGGAATTGCCCAGGCGCTCGCGATAGACCCGTTCACCTGTCTCGGCATCCAAGCAGAACGCAATGCCTGCATCGGAGACCCAATACAAGTGCCCATTGAGATAAACAGGCGAAGTCACATTGCTGCCGACATCAGCCCTCCACAGTTCGCGCTCGCCGTTCACTTCGCCGGCTTGCACGGCCACGGCCGCACCGCGGCGCGCGCCAATCGCATAGATAATTCCGTCATTTGCAACCACGGATGAGCAAATGTAATCGTTAATCCCGGCGGCTTCCCACAGACTTCGGCCTGTGGCCGGATCAACCGAGATGATTTCGTCCTGCATGCTCAAGATGCATTCGTGGCGGTCGCCAACTTCGACAATGATCGGCGTACCCCAGCTGCGCCGCGCTCGGTCCACTCGCCAGGCTTCTTCGCCAGACTTCTTATCGAAAGCGATCAGTGCTCCGCTCTCGACGCTGGCGTTCACGATCACCAGGTCGCCATAAACAACAGGCGATGAAGCCGATCCCCAACCATCCGTGCCCGATCCGGCATCGGCGCGCCACAGTTGGTTGCCTTCCAGGTCAAAGCCGTAAAGGCCTGAACTTCCGAAGAAGACATAGATGTTTTCGCCGTCAGTGACCGGAGTATTCGAGGCATAGCCGTGCAACGCCATGAAGCCGCCGTAGCGCTCGTCATCGCCGACAGGTGCGACCTGTTTTTGCCAGACGATCTGGCCGCTGTTTCGGTCGACGCAAACGACGTGACGCATCAAGTTGCCGAGTTGTCCATCTCCATCACCTTCGCCGTAGCCGCTGTAGCAAGTGAGAAAGAGCTTGTCACCCAGGACAATTGGGCTGGATGTGCCGTAGCCGGGCAGGTCCACTTTCCAGCGCAAGTTTTGCGTGGCTGACCATTCCGTGGGAATGTCCGCGTCCTCAGCCACAGCGTTTCCGCCAGGACCACGGAAGCTTGCCCATGGACTGGGCGAATCCAAATCCTGGGGAGGCTCGTAGCCTTCGGCATAGTGCGAAGCATCGGAGCACGCGACTCCGGCGGTAAGCGCGAATGCGAGCAAGGCCATGCGGAATACAGGACGGACGATCATATCAACGTTCTCTGGTGGGAAGAGGAGTTGTCGATGAGAAACCGCGGCAGAGGCTACTCAAATCCTATGCCATGAACGGAATCGCCATTGTAAAGAAACCTACCGAGCCCCTGCAGACCCCTGGCTCTTTTGCAGCCGGATGACCGCCTGGTTACGGCAAATTCAATCAGGCTTTGTGCGGGAGAAGGCGCATAAGCCTCCTGGTCGGCAAAGTTGGTGATCTATCCTCGCGCTTCCGCAAAATCCGGCCATCTGGTGTCAATTTGCAGGCAGTTGCTTGACGATAGCAATCAGGGGAGTTATTTGTCCAAACTTCCCATTATCACCAATTTCACATATCGCTGTGGCGCTCTGACGGGGAGTTCCTGCGGCGATTTTGCTTCGTCATACGCGGTGGTGGCACACCGTTCCTTCCCACTGTCGAGGCACGGCGACAGCATGGCTACACTTCTTCGCGCGCCCAGCGCTGTTCAATCTCCACAAGCTGAACACACGCACGGAATTGACTCGGCGGCTGAAGCTGCTTTTGTGCGCCAGGCCAGGCTCCTGCTGCACGATCAGTTTGAGCGCAAGACTTGGGTCTATTGGGCCGATTTGTTGGTGACGCTGGTCATTGGCTATGGCGCGGCCTCTCTCTATCTGCATTTCGGGCTGGGTGTCGTCAAGATCACGGCTTTGGTTGTGGCTGCCTTTGCGTTGTTCCGCGCGGGCACCTTCATCCATGAAATCGCACACATGGGCCGTACGTCAATGCGCGGCTTCCGCATGTTTTGGGACATCTGCTGTGGCGTTCCAATGCTGATGCCGGCATTCCTGTACGACTGCCACAAAGATCATCATTCCATTCCGCACTACGGAACAAAGCAGGACGGCGAGTACATCACGTTGGGGCAAGGACCAATCAGCAAGATCTTTTGGTACCTTTCACAAGTGCTGGTACTTCCGCTGGCGGTTGTGATTCGGTTTCAGATCCTTACGCCAATCTCCTTCCTGCACCCCAAACTGCGAACCTGGGTGCTGGAACGATGTTCCAACTACACAATGCATCCGTTCTATCGCCGCCAGCTTCCGGAAAACGCCCCGCGTGCGTATTGGGCTTTTCTGGACATTCTTTGTTTCGCGCGGGTCTCGCTGATGTTGGGCTCGGTCTTTGTGCTCGGTACGTTGCCATTCACCAGACTTGTCGACATGTACTTGCTGGCGATCTGCGTGATCGGCCTGAACTGGGCCCGAAATCTTGTCGCCCATCATTACGGCAATGAAGACGGACCGATGAGCCATGTGGGCCAACTGACGGACTCCATCAACATCACCGGCAAGCCATACATCACGGAACTGCTGTTCCCGTTGGGACTGCGCTACCACGCTTTGCATCATTTCTTCGCTGGGATTCCTTACCACTCTTTGGGAACCGCCCATCGCATCCTGGTAGAGAAGCTGCCCGCCGATTCTCCGTATCACAGCACGATCCGCCCAAGTTTCTTTGCGGCGCTGCGCGAGCTTTGGTCTGAAGCGCGGGCGAACGCTGCGAAGAAACGCGCCGCGCGCAAGCAGAACTATGCCGCCGCGGCATAATGCAGCGGATGTGGGAAAGCGCGTGAACGTCAACCGTGGCCCATGGTCAACTCCAGCAGCGTGCTTTCGGCAGCGTTGTCCGGGTTGATGTAGGTTGTCAGCTTGCGCAACTCAACGTCGTGCATCAGACCGCGATGTCGAGCCTCGGCCCGTTCATCCACCCAGCGTGGACCTTTGAGGACCAGCATCCGGCGGAACAGCCCCCAGTGCGGTGCAAAGCTGGACAACAACTTGCTGAGTTTTGCCACGGCGCGAATGACCAGCGTGTCGAATGTGTGCCCATCGGCGAAGAGTTCTTCCGCACGCCTGTGATGCACGGCCATCGGCAGCCCCAACTGCTTAACGATGTCCTCGACAGCAGCCGCTTTCTTGCCGATCGATTCTGCGAGCGAAATGGAAACGTCCGGGCGAACAATGCCGAGGATGACCCCGGGCACTCCGCCACCGGTGCCCACATCCAAAACATCTTCGCCAGGTGCCAACGCCGCGGCGAAAGCCAGACTATCCAGCACATCCCGAGCCGCAAAAAGCGCATCGGTCGTATGCCGTGTCAGGTTCAACCGCTGATTGGCCTCCCACAGCGCATCACGATAGGCGGCCAACTGCTGCACTTTCTCCAGCGGCATCGGCACGCGCAATCGCTCCAGTTCACTTGCCAGAGAAAGCACGCCGTCGTGGTTTGGGTCGTCGGTTGCCGGTTGGGTTTGGTCCATCGTGTCAGCGGCAGCGGAAGATTCGGCTATCGGTCAGCCGGATGATAGCTGGACTCGCTTTCATTAGCGACGTCATCCCAGGAAAAAAGCTCCGGCTTAAAGCGACGCTCCGAAAGCAACTCGGCTTGATCGAAGGCATGCCGCGAATCGAGATCGCCACTAGCGCCAAATTGCACCAGGCTCGCGCCGCGAACTTCGCCATCAAGAAACTCCCAGACGGCCAGATAAGAAGTTCCCACGACTCCGTAGCGCTTTTCAAGTTTCTTCACCAGCGAAACGGGGAAATCAACGTAAGGGCTGTAGTACTGAGTGAAGATTGCGCCCAACTGCCCCGGCACGGCAAGACAGGGCAGGCTAGCTGACTTGTCATCAAATCCAAGCTGCAAGAAATCCGCAACAGGCTCCACGCGTTGAATGCGGAACACATCTTCCCAGGGAACTTTCCAATCCCCAAAGCGACTGCTCAGCTTGAGCGCGGCACGGCCCAAAGCTTGAATCTGCATGCGGGGCGAATTTGCAAAGCCGGGCAACATCTCTTCACCGGGATAGTCGCTCGAATGCATCTCGAAGTACCACGCTTCGCACAACGTCGCCTGCGTGGAATCCGCAGTGACAACTCCATCCCAGCCAATCAAGTGATCCACGTATGGCTTGAGCTGCTTCGCCACTTGTGGCTCTCTTGCTTCCCAAGCCTGGTACAGCGCGGCGAGTTTGGGAATCTGCTCCGTGGCCCAATACATTGTGGTGTCAAACGCCAACTCGGAGACTTTCTCCAAATCGAAGTCGTAGCTCTCCTCAAGAACCTGTCGCGAGCGTTTGGCTCTGCGGCGGTCATCGTCAGCATCTTCAATCATGTAGTCGGCAAATTCCGCACGGAACGGGTTCTCATTGGACGTGGTGACAAATGGCGAAGAGTTGCAGTTTTGCAGGTAGCCAATCTTCGGATTGACCAGACGAGGAAACTCATTCGCGGCGTGCAACTCGCCCCAGTCAAACTTGGGATTAGTGCCGTCCACCGGCTCGGACCAGTTAAAACCTTCTTTGCGGCGTGGAACGGCTCCCGTGTAGTAATAGCCAATCATGCCGTCGGCGTCGGCATATAGCACATTCATCATGTTGAATTCATTCAGATCGAGCGCCGCCTCAAACTGTGACAGATTGCGCGCCCGCATCATGTGCAGCAGTTGGTGCAGGCGATTGCAATCATGCAGACCGGCAATATTTGCTGACAAGAATTCCTGATCGTTTTTCTTGGCGACAACGGGACCATGCCGAGTCTTACGAAAGGTGTGCTGTTCCTCGCTGACTTTGCTCCCTCGACGAACACGAATGGTCTCAGTCCATTCGTCAGCCGCCTGGTAGCTGCCGTTGTAGAAATACAAAAGTGGATCGTGCGGATGATTGAATCGCTCAATCCACACGTCGGCAATGTCCGGCTCATTCGTCGTCAGTGTCCAACCAAGCCGATCATTGTGACCCATCGTGGGCAGCGGACTGCCATACAAGCTGGCACCAATGAAGTTCATGCCGTCGTCTTCTCCGCGGAGATGAACCTCGCACAACTGCCCAAAGCCAAACCACGGTTGATGCGGGTTCGCCAGCAAAATGGTCGAACCGTTTCGTGTGCGGCTGGTGCCAATCGCCCAAGCATTGGAGCCGCTTTCCGACCAGATGCGCTCATTGCTGCGCGGCACAAAACTGCTGTGCAGCCGCGTGTATCGAAAAGTCGTTTCCAGGACGATCTGCCGCCCGAAAGCGATCACATGCCACGGCTCGAAATGTTGAATCAGCCGCGGCCTGGTCTCTGGATGTTTCTGCAAGAAGTAATTCAAGCCATTGGCATACGCGATGCAGATTTGTTGGATTTCTTGATCGAGCTTGGGGAAATCTTCGCGCGACTTTCGCGCGATCTCAAACGCCCGATTGAGCACGTCTGAGTTCAAACCGGTTGGTCCGTGGATCTCGGCATACCTTCCCAGTCCGAGGATATAGGAGTCCTCAATCTGCCAGAAAAAGTCTTCCGCTTGAGCGTACGCCAAGGCGAAGACGGCCTCGATGGTGTTACGACCGCTGACGTGAGCCACGCCATACTCATCACGAACAATGATTGTGGATTTGGCCAGACGTTCGGCAGCCAGGTCCGGAAAGCGAGCTTGCCCTGCGGAGGCTGGCCGCTCCGGCGAATCGTCGGCTTGGGTAATGCGTTCTTGCTGCGGGGATACTTCCGCGGGTTGCGGTCCCGGCGCAATTTCCTGCGTTTTGGCTTGACCAACGGACGTCACATCATCCGCAACGGCACCCCAGCAGAAGTGCGCGCAGATCGCCAACACGGCAACCCAAACAAAAGCGCGCTGCCAACCGCGCAACATGCAATACGTAAGATTCCGGATCAGTGTGTTCCAGACCGGTGTGTTCCAGTTCGGTTTGCCGCGGATCGCTCTCAGTTTTGATCGCTCAAGCACGCGATATGGTCCCAGAGACGGCGTCAGGGGAAGAGCGCCGTAGAATGTCTCAATCCTCGGGCGCGGCGCGAGTGCAGCAGGCAGCTGGCCTAATAGTCTACGCTGGTTATCTGTATTTCCGCAACCGGCTCGATCCGCAGGCTTGGCGCAAAGTCGCTGGCTCAGGCAGAATGCTCCTCTTGCCCCCACAAAATGACACGTCTTTCCGTCAGCCAACGCGTAGATCGAGAGTACGACCCCCGTTGAACAATTCGCTGATTGAGTCAACCGGGTCGTTCCGCCCGATGATGCGTCTGGCGCTGCCTGTCCTTGTCGAGCAGACGCTCAGCCTGCTCGTTTTCTTTTCGGACACAACCCTGGCTGGGCAATTCCTGGAGCAGCGACATCTCACGGCCATGACGCTTGTGGCCTATTTGATGTGGTTTGTGCCCAACATCTTCATGCTTGTCGCCGTGGGTTCCACGGCCGTAGTGGCCCGCTGCATTGGCGCAGGCGATCGACAAACCGCGGCACATGCCACAAATCAATCCTTGATGTTGGGCGCGGTCTTGGCGGCAATTGCAATGATCTGCGTTTACCTGGGCATTCGCCCGCTGACCACTGCGATGGGTTTGGATCAGCCGGACGTTGCACCGTTGATCGATCAGTACATGACAATCGTCGTCATCGCCATCCCTGGAATCATGCTCACCCAGATTGGCCCGGCTTGCTTACGCGGCGCTGGCGACATGAAATCCGGCATGTTCGCCATGACTGTGGTCAACATCATCAACGTGGCGCTGGGGTGGGCTTTTATCAAGGGTTGGTTTGGCTTACCGGTCCTGGGTTGGCAGGGGCTGGCGATTGCGACTGCGGTTGGACATTGGGTGGGCGGCCTGATCATCCTGGTGCTGTTGTTTCGCGGTCGGGCGGGGTTGAAGCTCACCCGCGCGCATCTGCGATTTGATCGCCAAATGTGTCGCCGCATTCTGCGAATTGGCATTCCTGGTGGCGGCGATGTGATTACGGTCATCCTTTGCCATCTGTGGTTTCTTTCCATCGTGACGCGGTTGGGCGATGTTCCGGCGGCAGCGCACGGAGTTGCCATCCGCATTGAAGCCTTGGCCTATTTGCCGGGGCATGCATTCCAAATGGCCGCGGCAACGTTGGCCGGCCAATATCTCGGCGCGCGCGATTACCATCGCGCTGGCAGAAGCGTCACGCTCGCGCTGCTGGTTGGCGGCAGCATCATGTGCATCGCCGGCCTGGCTTTCTTCTTCGCAGGCGAATATCTCGTCCTGATTATGGTTGAGCCTTCCAAATCAGGCGTGATTGAGGTGGCCACCGGTCTGCTGCAAATTGTAGCTGTTGCCATGCCGGCTTTGGCGGTCTCCATGATTTTGGCCGGTGCCCTGCGCGGCGCCGGCGACACCCGCTGGCCACTGTTGTTCACGTTGATTGGCCTCTTGGGTGTGCGAATTCCCTTTGCCTACTGGCTCGCTGCGGAGTCAATGTTCGGCATCGAAGGCGCGTGGTACGCCATGGTGGCAGACGTCTGGGTGCGATGTCTGCTGATTGGCTATCGCTTTGTGCACGGCGGCTGGAAGATGATTGAGGTTTAGGGCCGGTTGAGGTGTTGGCGGAGCGAGTTGTTGGCGCAGCGAGTTATTGGGGTGCGGACTCACTTCGGCGTTGAACCACCGCTTCGTCATTCCCGCGAAGGCGGGAATCCAGTCAAGTTTGAAGTGACTTGTCGCTCATTAGTCTGAGCGGGGAATGTGTTGCAGTGTCATTCGTCGTTGCTTCACGCGTCGTCGTGCCGTGGCATTTTCCGTCATTCCCGCCTTCGCGGGAATGACGGAAAATGCCCCAAGTCATAAGCGGAGTGTAC
>CALJLD010000167.1 GCA_937982665.1 uncultured Planctomycetales bacterium | reverse complement strand
GCGTCTCGACATCATTCAGCGGAGCGAGTACGTCCATGTCCGCATCAGTTGCTTCGACGTCTTGCAGATAGACACCCTTGACGGTGAGAAACAGATTCTCCCCCAACAACTCTTGCAGCCATTTGGGGCCCGGCGGCACAGGCTTCGCAACAAGTTGGCCATCGGGCTGAAGCTCATGCGCATAGCGAACACGACCGCCGAGCTCAAAGATCCTCTCCACCGCCAGCCGTTGCTCGCGGGCACGCAGCACTTCGCTCCGCAACCAGAACGCGCCGATCGCTGCGAAGATCATCAACACAATCAGTCCGCGCAGGGTGAACTGCAACCACCGCCGGCGTGGTTTGGTGCCGGGCTTGCTCGCTGGCTGTTCCTTGGCCGGTTCTCTATTGGATTGTTGTGTTGTTTTCATCTTGTCCCTTGAGCGGCGCAGCCCGCATTATCGATGCCCCAATTCGCGGGTTCCCGATATCTCCCTCATCCCACGAAACCGCCATCGCTCGCCCTTGCAGTGAGTTCGCAAACTGTATCACTGCATCGCTCGTCACAGCCGTATTGGTGAGCGAAACGGATTCCAGACTCGCGCAACATGCCAAGGCTGGCAAACATGCGTCCGTGACTTTTGTTCCACGAAGATCGAGGAGCAACAGGCTTGGCATTTGACTGATGCAAGCCACGCCGGCGTCCGTGACGTGTGTCTCCGCCAAGTCCAGTGTGATTAACTGCGGCATCGCTTCGACAAGCTTTTTCAATTCTTCATCAGTGACCTGCGCGCCATCGAGATAGACCGCCTGGACCTGTTTGAGCTGGGCAAGCGCTTGCCAACCGTTTTCATTAAGGTTTGCATCGGAGAGAAAGAGCTGCTGAATGTTGGGCAAGGCGGCAAGATCAGCCAGCCCGTCACCCGTGATCATTTGCGAATCGTAGGAAAGAAACTCCAGATTGGGACATCCAGCCAGGTGCTTAAATGCGCTATCTGTTATTAAGGTGCCCTCAAGTTCAAGGCGGCCAAGGTTGGGCATGTCGCCCAATTGCGCAAGGCCGGCATCCGTAATTCGTGTGGACGAAAGATTCAGCTCGCGAAGGCTTTTGAGTTGTCCGATATGGGCGATTCCTTCGTCCATTAGCGGAGTCTCAGCAAGAAAGAGGGATTGGAGCGAGTTC
The DNA here is from genome assembly GCA_937982665.1 of uncultured Planctomycetales bacterium. GTDB lineage: Bacteria > Planctomycetota > Planctomycetia > Pirellulales > S012-138 > CALJLD01. The sequence goes on along the minus strand of CALJLD010000167.1, from coordinate 4,465 downwards.
ATTCCCCGCAGGTGTTCCAAGCCTGGCCCAGTGACGCTTGTCTGACTGAGGTAGAGCCACCGCAGGTTGTTCATGTCTTGCAGGTGCACAAGCCCTGCATCTGTCACACCTGGCAATCCGCTGAGGTCCAGGTGCCAAAGCTTGTGCATGTGACGGATGTGAGCGAGCCCATCATCGGTGATGAGCGTCTCCGGCAGTTTCAGATAAGTCATCTCAGGGTGAACTTCAAGCGCGATCGCGCCTCGATCAGTGAGATCGAACCGGGGCAAGCTCAGCCTGCGGAGTTCGCGCATATCAGCGACATGCGCGACGGTGGCATCACCCATCGCGGAACGCGGCCACGTTGATGTGGAGTATTTGAAGGTCAAGACTTGCAGGTCATCCAGCGCGGCCAGCCACGTCATGTCTGCGTCGATGGTCCCCAGGTGCTCAGTTTCAACGCTGTCAACTTTGACGAACAGGTCCTCGCCGATAACGCTCTTGAGCCAGTCCGGCCCAGCGTCTTTAAAATCCAAGCGCGCGTGAAGTTCGAGCGCTTGTTCGACAGCCAGCCGCTGCTCGCGTGCGCGAATGGCCTCTTTGCGCAGCCAGGAAATGCCCATGGCTACCAAAAACGTCAACACGATCAGCCCGCGCACGGTGAACTGCAGCCAACGCCGGCGTGGTTTGGCGCCGGGCTTGCTGTCGGCTGTCTTTGGATCGGCGGAAGTCATGATCTGCCCTCTGTGCGGAAGCGATTAGCGATCGAAAGTTGCCTCGCCGTCCGCGCGGCCCAAGTACAGCCGCAGGGTCTTGGCATCGGTATTGTTCAGGATTGCGCGGACTCCGCCATCGGCATTGGCGAAGTGGGTGACTCGATCGTGCCAACTGCCGAACATATTGATCGACAGCGGATCCACATTGTGATCATAACTGGGGCGCGGGGCCAAAGTGATGGTGCCAAACGCCGTCATGTCGCCGGCCACACGAGTAAACATCGGACCATTGGTGGCCATCAAAGTCGGCATGTCGAATCCATCGCGCCCGTCAGGCGTGGTCGGCTTTCCCAGCCACGCTTTGGCCATATGCTTTTCGCCCAGCAGGGCCGTGTTTGATGTGCCATCGGTCGCGCTGGCGAAAGTGACTGTTGACTTGGGGGCTTCTTTGCTGCCGGATTTGATGCTTTCCTTGGGATTAACGATCATTCCATTCGCCTGGTGCGACCACATGAACGTATCGCCGGTATGCGCGGCGACATAATCGGTGGGCATCATGTCTTGGAAATCGCCGTCGGTCGCATTCGTCAACCAATTCGCCGGAAAGTCATATGTCTCTTCGCTTCTCCGCGTGGGACATTGCCACACCTTGCCGCGGAAACCGTTAACCACAGGCAGGTTTGTTTCGGAATCGCACCGCTCAGAGAGTGCGAAGCTTTCGAAAGTCTCCTTGTCATCAAGATAGGGAGTGATCAACAACGCCCAACTTGCGTAGCCGTCATCATTGCTGACGGTATACACCGGCAATGCATTGTGGGCTTCATGATAGTTGTGCATCGCAATCGCCAGTTGCTTAAGATTTGATTTGCACTCCGCGGCCTTGGAGTCTTCTTGGGCTTGCTGCACGCCGGTTGCGCTCACGGTGGCGATGAACAGTCCGCCAAATAGCAACACGAGTAAACCAACAAATGAAAAAGAACTGCGCTCTGGCATGTCTTGCTCCTGGAATAAACTAACAATCCGCTACCGCGAGGATAGCAAAGCTCAGGCCCAGCGAAAACAAATTCGCCGGCCTGTCGCATTAGTCGCTGTCAACCTTGCCATCCACAATCTCATACACCGCATACACCTGACCGTCAGGCAATTTGCTCTTCTCAATCACGCGAAACTCGCCGGTCACGGTGATGGGCCGCACGGTAAAGTTCGCTGTCTCATCCGTCTTGAGCCGCACAATAATGCTTTCATAGATCGGTAAGGGAAAGCTTTCCTGATTGTCCCGAACCAGGACAAACAGTGTGTTGCCTTGGCGTTCGACTCCCTTGCCGGGAAAGATGAACCCACTAATCCGCACAGGCTTGCCATGATGCTTCCGCACCGATTCCGGAATCATTTCGTCGCGAAACTCTTCACCCTTGGCAATGCTGAACTTCAAGTCTTTGAACGAGAGCTCCGCAACTTTGTCTTCTTGTTCCCTGGCGTTTGCTGGGCGAACAGCTACGCAAAAAACTGCAATCACGAAGAGACACTGTGATACGAGTTGCTTCATTGGATTAGCTGGCCTGGGAAGGGTGGCATTTGGCGGGCGGATTGTCCTTAACGATTTGACACATGCTGTTCCTGCGATGGGGCGATTAGACGATCGGCGATCCACCCCAACAAACTCCCCAGCAGGTAAGACGTGACGACATAGTTCACGACGTATGCGACCAGAACGTATTGGGGAGGCACGTTTCGATCGAGCAGTGCGCTCGAGGGGAAGGCGAACGCCATGACGTAGTACACCAAGACATCCACGCCAAGCACAATTGCAACCAACAAGACAATCGCCTGGATAATCAACACACTCCACCGGACGAATCTGGCGACACGCGATTGGGCTTTGCGGCCATGAGCATTGTTGCTCCTGGCCTCTTTCAAGGCGGAGAATTGTGTTGTCGGCGATTTGTAGGGATTTTCAGTCATTCGAAGTCTGACGTCCCGTGGACAGCACCCCCGGCAGAGCAATCGTTTACTGCACCGCTTGATTCGTATGTGAACTGATACTTGGCAGTACTTAGCAGCTTGAGATCTGTGCTTTCGTGAAACGTATTATACTTGCCGCGCGCGAACTCGTCCGCATCGCGGCTTTCGCGTTGTTTTCACATTGCCGTAGATCGTGCTGCAATCTGCAACAAGAGCTGCGCAGTCGGCAATGGCGAAATCTCAGAAATCCGCTGAGGCAGCTTGCCTGGCGGGGGATGGTGCCTCTTGCTGCGCCAAGTTTGGGCAAACGTGGCTACCCTTTTGGTGACCTGGCGGGTGGTTCAACTCGAGGCGCGAAAACGCGACACCGAATGTGAGCTTTCTCGGGCTAATGAGCCAAATGAGATGGTGGCTTGACTGGATTCCCGCCCTGCGCGGGAATGACGGCGGCGCCAACATGACATCAAAGGACTGACGTGCCTCAATTTATTCCGCAGCCACTTCCTTCGGCTCGCCGCCTTTGCCCTTTGTCATCAACGAGACAACAATCAACGTGGCGAAGCCGAGCGGAATCGTGACGATACCAGGCTGGCTGAAGGGGACGAGTCCGTCCGAGGCGGACAGTCCATAGACTTTGTCGAAGGTATCGCCGCTTAAGAGAATCCAGGCGAGCGAGCTGACCATGCCGACGACAATGGCGGCGATCACGCCTTGCCGCGTGACTCCCTTCCAGAACAGGATCATCACCAACGCCGGCAAGTTGGCGGATGCGGCTACGCTGAAGGCCCAACCCACCAGGTAACTGACGTTGAGTTCCTGGAACACAATGCCTAAGGCAATTGCGATGGCGCCGACAACCACGGACGCCAGCTTGGCGACGCGGACTTTCTCATGATCGGTCAGCTTCATGCGGAAGACACTGGAAAGCAGATCGTGCGTGACCGCGCCGGCGGACGCCAGGATCAATCCGCTGACGGTGCCCAGTACTGTCGTGAACGCGATTCCGCTAATCACGGCAAACAGCCATTCGTTCATACTTCGCGCAAGCAGCGGCGCGGACATGTTGTTGTTGGTGGGATCGAGCGAACCGCTGGTCATGGCGCCCAAGCCCATGTACAGCGTAAGTACATAAAAGAACCCAATGCTGGCGATGCCGACAATGGTACTCTTCCGCGCGCTCGCTCCATCTTTGACCGTGTAATACCGAATCAAAATATGCGGCAAAGATGCCGTACCGCAGAACAAGGCCAGCATCAACGAGAGGAAGTTCAGTTTGTCGATGAAGTTCTCGCTGCGAATGCCGGCGAAGGTGGGATGTTCGCCCGGCCGCAAGACGTGACTACCAGGCGTTGGTTTTTGAAAGTAGACCGTCGTCTCGTCGCCATTCTCTGCTTTGGGGAGCGTCTTGGAACGCCAGAGGATGACTTCGCTATCTTGCAAAGTGCTCAAGAACGAAAGTGGACCGAGCGAACCAGTTTCTTCCGCGCCTTCCGGCAATTTGCTCACGCGGCCGACCGGATGCAGTTGAGCTTCGCCTTCTCCGGTGCCCAGCGGTTTGCCGCCAACAAGGATGCTCTTATCCGCCTTCTTGGTGACGAATTGAGCTTCGAAGAGCATGACGTCGCCGTTTTCAAGCTGATGCTTGCTCCAAGCGGTGACTTGGCCAGTTGCGGGATCCTCTGTTCGCAAGAATTGATCGTCATCCCAAATGCCTGTGGCGGGCAAAACGGTTTCGCCAGGAATCCCACCCAGTCCGACGGGCTCCGAGTCGAACACGGCCGCAGGGAGCGGTCCAACGGAACGGAACG
>CALJLD010000166.1 GCA_937982665.1 uncultured Planctomycetales bacterium | reverse complement strand
AGCTGCTAGCCAGCGGCGGCAATGACAACATCGTGCGGCTGTGGAACGTGGCCGAGGGCACACTCGTCCGCGAGCTGACCGGTCACGAGAAACACGTCTACAGCGTGCACTTCCATCCCGAAGGCGAGTTTCTGCTGAGCGGTGATTTGGGTGGAGGGCTCAAGCAATGGAATGTCGCCACTGGTGAAGAGGTCCGCACATTCGATGCGACGCCGCTGCACAGTTACAACGCTGGCCAAAAGGTTGACTTCGGCGGCATCCGGGCAATTGCCGTCAGCCCTGATGTCAAATACCTGGCCGCTGGCGGATTGCACAAAGCCACTAACCCGCTGGGCGCTGTGCATGAGCCGCTGGTTCTGCTCTTCGATTGGGAATCGCAAGAGGTCAAGCAGCAACATCTTGTCGAAGGCATTACTCACGGTGTCATCTGGCAACTTCGCTGGTTGCAAGATGGATCTCTAATGGGGCTGTGCAGCGGCGGAAGCGGTGGGTATTTGACTTTCTGGAAGTCGGATGTCGATAAGGCCTACCACCGTCGCAATTTGCCGCATCTGGCTCGTGACAGTGACCTGCATGCGGACGGCCTGCAAGTCGCCACCGCGCACTATGATCGTCACGTCAGAATCACACGGCTGGCCGCAAAGTCCACGTAGCGCTTTCGCAACAACGCTCTCTTATGATAGGCGTGGCTCTCTTAGCAGCGTTGGTCTGCGCGCACATTTACGGCGCGCTTTGGCAATACGAAATCCTTGCCCCAGACGCCTGCCCAGCTCCGCCCGCCATCGCGCCAAGCCTGGTACGTTGCAACGTGTGGCGTACATTGATCAAAGTTTGAACAACCAACTTAACAATTGCACAATCCGTCGCCGTCTTTGTTATTAGCCCGAAAAAGAATGAATTGGTTGCATTGCGCCGGATGGCTGTGTGATAATTGCCAGCCACTTCCAAAACTCACGCATCTCACGAGGCAGGCTTGAGATGGATGCGCCAAAAATCGAAGCCCAAGATGGGTACGTGCTTGTTGACTTGGGCACAGGCTATGTTGCCACCCATGAGAAGCCAGTTGGGCTGATTGATCTCGTCAATGCCGCCTTTGCTCAAGCCGGCGCCCGCAAGGTCTTGATGACCGGCGTCGATATTCGCGGCGAATTCTCCCTGGTCGATTTGTTGGACCGGGTGAAGTCATTCAGCGAACTGAGAGCCAAGATGGCCATGGTCATCACACACCAAGGCCCTGCCGAGAACATCCAGTTCATGGAAGACGCATCGCTATTGGGCGAAACCAAGATGCGCTTTTTTGAGTCCGTGGACGAGGCCAAACGATGGCTTGGCGTGAAATAGAAAAAGCGTTTGATACGAATGACATCTATCGATTTGCGCCTGATATGATCGAGCGACATTCTGGTCTTCCAGCTATGTGATGCTGCACCAACTTTTGGCGACGACGTTCTCTTCTTCGGAGACCGAGATGCGATGGACGTGCCGCGAATCGAAATCAAGAATGGCTACGTGCTGCTCGACTTGGGCTTAGGGTACGTTTCGCGTGAGAAGCACCCAGTTGATTTGATTGAGAGAATAGGCGCAGCTTTTTCCGGGGCCGAGAGTCGCAAGCTGCTAATCGTTGGCGAAGGAGTTGATACCGAACTTACTATGGTGGGGCTTTTCGATCGAGCGAAACAAGCCAGCGAGCTGAAAGCTCAAATTGCTTTTGCGATTACACACAAGAGTTCCGCGGAAAAAGTGCAATTCATGGAAGACGCAACACTGCTCCGTGAAACGCGGATCAGGTTCTTCGATACGATCGAACAAGCCAAGGAATGGCTTGGAGTTGAGTAGAGTCGGTATCGTCTTGAAATACGCTCTAGTTCATGGAGATAGGGCGGCGCCACGGTATGCTTTGCTGCTTGAGGAGTTCCCCGGCAAGAGAGAGTGACGGTGACTGAGGAGAGTGAGCCGACGCGATGAACGACAGCAATGATCAATTCACGTTGTTTGACCTTCGCGTCGAGGTCGTTGGCGACCCCGCGAGCTTTGTTTGCGCGCATGCGCCAGGCGATCACTTTATCGTGGAAGGAGAGTTGTTGCGCTTTCCCGCTGGCCAGGCGTTCTCACTCTACGCGTTGGCGGCCATCCTTCCCTTGTTGCCAGCCAAGCAACGGCGGACGCACCACAATGATTGGATGACCACGGACGAAGAGATCGCTTGCCCTGACCCCAACTGCGGCGCTAAGTTCCGCATCACGCGGACGGGCCAACGCACCTTTCGCCACAGTGAAGTCACCGTCACGGACAATGCAAAGCGAGGCTTGGAATGAGGACCATCATCCACACTTCGCGCGTAGTTCTGCTTTTTGCCTTATGCTGCTTGGGCGGATGTGCTCCGGATGCCCAGTCGAAACCATCTTTGTCAAAGGCAAAGCCGCGCGCGGCCGCACAACCAACCGGCAGCACGGCCGACCCTTTGGAATTCAATCTGGAGCAAAAGACCATCCTTGACGCTGTGCTTGAGTACGTGCTGACCGATCCCGATCTCAAAGATACTCGCGAGTTCTACGGAAACCCGCGCGGGCATACGTTCACCTTGGTGGACAATTCTATTTCTGGCGTCGCATGGCCGCAGTGGTTTCGCCCATCGCTGCGCGGATTCACATACATCGAGGCGGACGATATTCCGACGGATCCCAATAGCGCTCGCCTGCTGGGGATTCAACTCGATAAGTTCAGCATGCCAGACGGCGAGGAAAACACACGTGACGAGCGGAGTTTCTTTGATGGGGACATTCAGGTCACCCTCTCCAACGCCGGAGGCGACGGAGGCGGCTCAATCCACACGGGCGGTTGCATTGGGTATTTCGATGTCGTTCGCGACGAGTTTGGATGGACCGTGAAGTGCAACGGCTGGATTGATCCTTAAGCCATTTCGCTTAACTGCACTGCACTCTACCGATCTTCTTCGCCTGGATGGTACGAGCGCTCCAAGTTCGCCTGAATCTCCTCAAGCGTAAACCAGGCCTCTTTGAATTGGCCGTTGGCGTAGAGCGGTGCTTGATCGAAGAAGTGGGGCGAAGCCGGATCGCGCGAGATGCCAAAGGGAATGATTGACCTGGAGCGGACGCCCCCTGCCGACTTGGGCCGCAGCTCAACGACGCTTGTGTAAGAATGTCCATGGACGCCGTAGCGGCGCTTAGTGGTTCCTTCCGGATCCGTGATGTAGCTGGTGGCTGTGGGAACGCTCATCAAGAAGTACGGCACTCCGGCCAACGCGTTGGCGCCTGCGTGGGGAATGCTCTCGGCGTCATCCGAGAACACCGTTTGCGGCATGGTAAATCCGAGCGGAATCTTGGCCGGATCAGGGCGTTGCAGCCGGTTGACTTCTTTCCAGGGCACGTCCCAGCGGCCGAACTTGATTTCAAGCGCGGCTTTCACCTTGTCGAGCGTGGCGATCATCGCCGCGTCACCAACTTGCCCGGCCGCTTGTTGCGCGAAGATGGCTTCGTACCACAACATGAACAGAGTAGAAGGAACGGAATCGAGCGCAATCCGTTGATCCCATTCCTCGGTCATTGCTTTCACTAACGGGGAAAGGCGTTCGACAACTTCGGTCTCATCGTCCGCAAGGTTTTCATGCGCTTGAGCGAGTCGCTTGAGCCAGGCATCGGCCTCGTGCGCTTTCGTGTCAAACGGCAATCCAGCCCATTCTTCGAACGTTATTGCATTCAGTTGTGACAGGATTGTGTGCGACATCCGCACGCGTGGATCATCTTGATCCCGGCCAACCATGTATTTTGGCACGTCGTCACGCTTGGGCACGTCTTCACCTGTCGTGCTTGTGAATGGCGACGAGTTGCAGTTCTGCATCCAACCGCTGGCGGGATTCAACAGGTGAGGCAGTTCTTCAAGCGTGTGATAGCCTTGCCACTCCGCTTTAACGCTGGCCCCGTCTTGCGGCTTGGACCAATCGAGCGAGTCATCGCGCTTCGGCATGGCAGCGTTGTAAACGTAGTAGATGTTGCCTTGCACATCCGCGTACATGATGTTGTGAAACACGAGCTTGCCGCCGGCAATCGCCCGTTTAAATTCGGCAAGGTTCTGAGCTTTGCCCATGCGATAGAACTGCTCCATCATTCCGCCGGTCTCGATATTCGCCAGCCTCGCCGCGATGTACTTATCGCCCTGTTTGGCGACGATGGGCCCATGATGGGTCTTGCGAAGTGTGATTTCTCGCTCGAGTGCGGTTCCATTCAAGCCGCGAATCTTGATCACTTCGGTCCATTCGGTTGCCTGACGGTAGCCATCGCCATAGCGATACTTCAGCGGGTCGTTGGGATGATCGAAGGTGAGTTCATAAAGATCGAGGATGTCCGGATAGTTGACCGTGAGCGACCAGGCGAGGTGCTCGTTGTGCCCCATCATCGGAACGAGCGACGAACCGTACGCCGTACCGCCGGAAACATTCCAGCCGGACTCGCTGTGCAGATGGACTTCGTACAACTCATGAATGGGAATGTGGGGGTTGATGAACAACATCGCGTGGCCGGACGCCGTGCGGGAAGGACCGATCGCCCACATTTTGGATCCAGCTTGAGGGACGCCCGGATCTTGCGACGGAGCGCGAGCCTGCACAAGCCCGACAAGTCCCGCCGCGGTGATTGGCCGCGGTTCCAGTAAGCTCGGCACGGCCAGGTGCATGGAATACGCGGCGGCGACAAAGTGCCATGGCTCAAACTCCGTGAAAAGCGCCGGCTTGACGTCTGGATGAGTCTGCAGAAAGTAGTTCAGACCGTCCGCCGCGGCTGTGTAGATCGCCTGCATATCCTCAGGCGCGCGTTGGAACTCTTCCTGCGCTCGACGGGGAATTTCAAACACGCGGACCATGATGTCGGTCACAGCACCAGCTTGCCCAAAGACCTCGGCCCCACGGCCGGTCATGCCGATGATCCCGCGCTCGATCCGCTCAAACTCGTCTTCCGCCCTGGCGTACATGAAGCCAAACACGCAGTCCGCATCGGTCTGGCCATACACATGCGGCACGCCGAACGTATCGCGGTGGATGGTCACACGCTGCGCTTGGGCCTGCAGTCGCGTTGCAGGGGCCGAGGATTGGGCGGCGGCTGCGGATCTCTTAGTTGCCGCGCTCGATTGCACGACACTCTCGTGCGATCCAATGCCTTCCGCCGGTTGCGCGACTTGGGCGAAAGCCGTGGGCGGCAAACACAGCAAATAGAGCGCGAAGACCGAGTTGGCGAGCCAATGTTGGGTGTTTGACATCTGGGAACCAAGCGAGAGAAACAACGGTGGCCGATGTGAATTTGGATGCTGCGGTTGATACCCTTTTTGTATCCGCCAGGTTTCAGATCGCTGTGCTCTTCCAACACGCGCCATGGCAACGTCGCGCTCCAATTGTTGAAGTCACGAACGGCCGGACATTCGGCAATCTGGAGCTGCCGCAACTGCTCAAGTCCGCGGATGGGGGCCGCGACCGGCGGTGAGACCAGTGGACAGGCTTTGACTGGAGGCGGTCCCGCGCGGGGTGCCATTACAAATGATATGATCCCCACAACAAATGGGGTTCGTTCTTGCGGACGAAGACCTGCGAGAGCAGCGGCTGGTAAGAGTATCGCAATCAGTCGCGTCTCTTGGTGCTTTTTTCACCCCCGTCAGTTGATGACTGGCGGGGCAACTTGCGGAGACGGCCATGTCTAAGCGCGAAAAACTTAGCAAAGATCACGTTCCCCAATCTTGGCGCGAAAGATGGTACGAGATCATCTTTGAAGCCGATACGCCCGCTGGCAAGCTGTTTGACGTTGTGCTGCTTATCGCGATCTTGCTCAGCGTCTTGGTGGTGATGTTCGATGGCGTCGAGATCATCCGCGCGGAGTATCCCAAGCTCCACGACCGGGCCGAGTGGGCCTTCACACTGTTATTTACCGTCGAGTACGCCGTACGAATCGCCTGCGCGCGACGCCCGTTGAGATACATCTTCAGCTTCTACGGCATCGTTGATCTCCTGGCAATCCTGCCGACCTACATCATGGCGCTACCGATTTTCGCAGGGGGGCCGAGCGTTCAGCGACTTACCGTCATCCGAGCGCTGCGGCTGCTGCGTGCCTTTCGGATCTTCAAGCTGGCCCACATGCTGTCCGAAGCTACGGCCCTGCGCGAAGCGATTTGGGCTTCGCGTGCCAAGATCGCTGTTTTTCTGTCGTTCGTCCTGATCGCGGTTGTGATTGTGGGTTCAACAATGCACGTGATCGAAGGCGGACGAGTCGATGCGGACAATCGACCAGTCGATAGCGGTTTTGACTCGATCCCCGAAAGCATGTATTGGGCGATCGTAACGATGACGACTGTGGGTTATGGAGACGTCTCACCTTTGACACCTCTGGGCAAGGCCCTGGCATCTGGAATGATGGTCTTGGGCTACTGCATGATCATCGTGCCGACGGGGATTGTCACGGCAGAGCTGGCGCAAGCCACGGGAAGGGGTGTGACCACACAAGTCTGCGCAGAATGCATGGGAGAAGGACATGACGCGGACGCTATTCATTGCAAGTACTGCGGTGCCCGATTGTGAAGCGTGAATGGAGTTACAAGCCGGCCATGGACTTCCGCAAGTACGCCCATCTGCGGAGGAATCCGTTATTCCCGTCTTCGCGCGAATGACGGGAAATCCACACCATTGACAATTTCTACAGATGTAGTAATATCTGCTACAGATGTAGCTCTCACACAATTCCACTGCGTGTTCGTTCTTGGTAGGCATCCGCCTACTTCTGCAAGACTTCTTAGCATCAATTCGCCCTGACATGAAACTCAGCGACACCGAATGGATTGTGATGAACGCTGTCTGGGAAGCCGGCGAGGCCGTCTCCGCACGGGACGTGCTGGAGAGCGTTGAGTCCGATTGGGCGTACACCACTGTCAAGACGCTGCTATCGCGACTGGCCGAGAAAGGCATCCTCTCCGAATACAAGAGGGCGAACACTAACTATTATGAATCGCTGGTCACGCGAGATCAGGCCAGGGCTGACGCGCTGCACCTCCTTGTGGACAAGGCTTTTGACGGGACTTTTGGCTCGCTACTGCAACACATGGTCTCGCGCGAAAAACTCTCCAAGCGAGACCGCCAACGGCTGGCCGAAATGATGGCCGAACTCGACGCCAAGAAACGCAACAAGAAGTGAATGACCACACCGCCAACTTGAACTGGCTGCAATCCACGGCGGAAGCCTGGGCCGGCTGGATGTTGCCGATGAGCATTCAGCTGCTCGTCGTTGTGGGCGTGGTGTACGCCATGGATAGCTTGCTGGGTCGCCGGGCCTGGCCAAAGCTGCTCGCCGCGCTGTGGTGTTTGGTCTTGCTGAAGCTCGTCGTGCCGCCTTCGCTCTCTTCGCCATTGAGCGTTGCGCAGTTGATTGAGCTGCCAGCGATGGAAGTCCAAACGCCAGTGGCGACGCCGCTCCTCGCCAACAGTAGCAATAGCGAAGCGCTCAGCCAGAGCCACGTTTTGACGGAATCAAGCGCTGCGTTGCGCGAAAGTGAGCGGCCCGGCCCACAATCAGAAGTCAGCGCGTATGTCGTTCTCTTCCTTGTCTGGCTGATTGGCTGCGGACTGCTTGCCGTCTTGATCACATGGCGTGGATTCCGCACGTCTCGGCGGCTGCGGTCAGCTCCGAATGTTGCCCCACCGCAATGGTTGCAATTGCGCTATCCGGTTCTTGCGGCGCAAGTTCGGCTCCGGTCCATTCCGCGGTTGCGGATCATTGACGCCGCGGTTGGCCCGGCCGTGTTTGGCGTTTTGCGTCCGGTGATTGTGTTGCCGGCGGCGTTGGTCAAAACATCTTCGCGCGAGGAATTGGAACATGTGCTGCTGCACGAACTCGCCCACATCAAGCGGAGAGACCCGGTGTGGGATCTGGTCTCGCTTGTGCTGAGCATTGCCTATTGGTTTCACCCTGGCGTCTGGTTGGCGCGGCGGCGCTTGAGTTCCGTCCGCGAATTGCGGTGTGACGAGGCGGTCATGGCCGCACTTGGCGACAAAGCGCAAGCCTATCGCCGCACGCTACTGGCGATCGCCCAACCGCTTTGGGCACCCTCCGGCTTGAGCTTCTTTCCTCGCCGCAGTCAACTGGTTGAACGCGCCGAGCACCTGGCCTGCGGTACGCCGCCCCACGCCATATGGCGGAAACTTGGCACAGCAACCACAGTGCTTGTGCTGGCCATCTGCGTGGTGCCGCTTGGCGTTGATGAGCGCGCCGTCGAAGCTTCTTCACGCATGCGGACTCATACCACCTCCGATGAAGCATTGGAGTCGAGCGCTAGTCGCGCAGCACCCGCTGCATTAGCGGAAGCCATCAACAGCACAATCGCGGCCGAGAATTCTTCGGACAAAGACAATCCCGCCAGGATCATCAAAACGCAACATACAGATTCACCGCTCGCAGGATCTGCAGAAGCGCGGCCAGTTTCTTACGAGCTACCGCCGCTGGACGAAATGCAAGGCTGCATGCAACGCCGCTATGTCGTCATGGCCGCACTCGCCAGGCAAGCTCAGGCATCACAATCCAAGACAATCCAACCAAATCCATAACTTGCACACTCGCTACTCACTTCAGGAGCAACATCATGAGATTGGGCACCACTTGTTTCACGTGTTTGGTCTGCGCTGGCCTTTGCTACTTGGTTGCGTCCAACGGATCAGCCGCAAACAACGCGGCCACATCACCTAAGCAAGCCGAGGATTCGCCGGCAGCCGTTTCGCAACCAGACAGCGCACAGCCACCGGCCCAAGATGGCGCGCAAGGTGGTTCGCAGGATGAGGCGGCAGCACTGGCTGAGATGATGGCACAAGCGGCCAAGTACACACAACCTGGCGAGAACCATGAACTGCTAAAGAAGTTCCTGGGCGATTGGGATGTGGAAGCCCGACTGTTCTCCGGCGGTCAGGCTCTGCCGCCCAGCAAGGGCAAGGCCACTTGCAAGTGGTTGATCGAAGGTCGTTGGATCATGACCGAGACTGACTCCGAACTGATGGGCATGCAGAACAAGACATTCACCATCATGGGCTATGACAATCTCAAGATGAGTTATGTCTTCACCAACGTGCATTCCATCGACACGGCCATGACCCATGCCGAAGGCGACATGGACCCTTCCGGCAAAGTGCTGCTGATGTACGGCACGCTCGACGAATATCTGACCGGTGAACACGACAAGATGGTCAAGTACGTCTGGCGGTTCAACAGCGATGATGAAATGGTCCTGGAAGTTCACGACCTGCCGATCGGCGAGACCAACACGAAGGTCCTGGAGTTCAAGTTCACGCGGGCGCAGTAAGAGTTCGCTACTAAAGAACGAATCATTCCAGCCCGCCGGCAAACGATGTCGGCGGGCTTTCGCGTTCAAGCTACACGAGCTCAAACCTCGGAGGCGGAATCACCGCATGGTGTTTCGCGCAGAAACGACCTCACAAAGTTGCCGCGCGAGAAATCTGACCCGGTGATCAAAGAGAGCCAGCCATCTCCAAAGGACAGCCAGTCGACCAGGTCGCGACGGTCAAAAACCTTGCGCGTCAGCTGTTGGATGGTCTGTCCATGGGTGGCGTGTTGGTTCACGCGATCTCGGATTGCCTTGAGGAAGTCGAGTTTGTGCTGAAGCTGTCGCTGGACCTCCTCCGCACCGGAGAAAATCGTGCCGTGTGCGTCGAACATCCACTCAGGTTGCAGTTTGAGGGCCGTTTCCAAACTGGCAATCCACGTCGGTCCGTCAGCATCGCCAAGTTGGCTGTCGAGTTCGGCGGCAACGTACAGGTCTCCACTGAAGAGCCATTTCTTGGTCGGTTCGAAAAGACAGATGTGCCCCGGACAGTGCCCTGGCGTCTCGATGACCTCGAACCGCAAGTGCGCTGTTTCAACTGACGACGAGACCGCTGCGACTTCGACAACCTGCGCAGGCCCAAACAGAAAGCTGCGATACCAAGGCAGATCGATAGGGAAGCGAATCTCTTGCACTGCGTCCGCATGTGCCAACACCCTTGCGTCGCAAAGCTCGGCGACCAGGTCATTGTTGCCGGTATGATCCTCGTGGTAGTGCGTATTGACGACCGTTTTGATGGTACGATCCGCACCCAGTTCGATGAGCGCCTTCTTCAACCGTCGACGTGCCCACGGGAATCCGGTGTCGACCAACAGCGAATCGTCAATCAGATAGCAAACCGCGTAGTCATAGCCGCCGCCGAATCGACTCAACATGCGGGTGAGCAGGTTATCAATCCGGATGCACGTAACGCCTTCAACCGGCTGAGTGATCTCCGCGCGAAATGGCCAGAGCGGAAACCGGCGGCACATCAGAGCAAACGGCTGCCATAGTAGGAATCGCATCCATTTGCGGATCATGCGGTTCTCCTGAGCGGCGAAGGCGAATAGGCCGCACATCCGCGACAAATACTTCAGACGCCAAAGCGAACAGGCTTGATGCCTGCTGCGTCAAGCCAGGGGTCCAGGCGTCTGGCCAATTGCGGCCAGTTTGCATGCGGAACCGCTGGATAGAGATGGTGCTCCAGATGATAAAGATGATCGAACGCGAGGAGTCTTGCAATGAATCCGCGGAAAACACGCGTTTGGTGCAAGGCGTCCGAGGCGTCGGCGTCGTGTGGCAGGTACGAAGTGATGAGCGGTATGATCCAACTGCCGGCAATTATAAGTCCAACGTAGACGCTTGGGATGATCGTCCATGGCAATGCTGCGAATGCGCCAAGAACAATCGCGACCACGGCAATTCCTTCCGCAATGATCCATCTCCGGTTTCCGCGAGGGTTCCGCAATGCCCAGGCATAAATCCGGAACTGGAAAACCACACCTTCCAGCAATGCACGAGGCAGTGTCATGCGCGCAGCGTCTGCGTCGATGTCGTCGTCGTGTGGAAAGCGTGCATGGTGATTGAGGTGAGCCACCTGATAAGCGTGTCCACTCCGCAGCGCCAAGACTTCGATCACCGACAAGAGAACATCATTGGGAAGCCGTTTTAGTCCCAAGCTCCCATGGACCAGGTCATGCGATGTTGAACCGTACGTGACGAAACTCAGGACCATCAGCGAGAACACGGCCAGAACCCAATGCCCTGATGCAGCGAAGATCCTATACGCCAGGCAAGCGACAAAGGGTAACGCTATCGCGCGAAACACTTGCCACTTGGACAGTCGAAGCAAATCAGTGCCAAGGTCTGATAACTTGGGCTGGCGAGGAGTGTTTGTGGCTTCGTCCATTTGGGTATCTTATCCCTGCGGATCTCGGCGATCGGCGATACTCGTTGCCTTGTGAACCGTAGAGCGCCTAGGGCCTTAACGGCTGCGAGCGTTCATGGACTTCGAAGTTCAATCCGCCCATGCGCCAACTGGCAGGTCTCGTTCGCTCTAAGGCCTTGTTCACAAGTAAGTTATCGCGGCACGCCCGGTCTAGGCGGCCTTCGACTTCGCTTGCCGCAAAGTACGGCCTGTGCGATACTTCTAACGGCACCCTAAGCACGGCAGCTCGCCTTCTGCGAGACTGTCCTGCGCAAGCTACACCCATGACTGGATTTATGTCGATCGCTACCGCTACCAAACAACAATTGTTAGAAGAACTGCTCGCTGAGCGCATCCTGTTGTTGGATGGTGCCATGGGCACCATGATCCAGTCTTTGCATCTGGATGAGCGGACATTCCGCGGCGAACGCTTTGCCGACCACCATTGCGATCTGGCCAATTGCGTCGATCTGCTTTCGATCACGCACCCGGACAAGCTGGTCGAAATCCATCGTACGTATCTGGATTGCGGCGCGGACGTCATCGAGACCAACACGTTCGCCAATGGAACGCCTATCAGTCTGCTGGACTTTGATTTTGGTCCAGAGATGGCGCGCGAGATCAACCTGGCGGCGGTCGCATGCGCGCGAGAAGCGGCTGAGGAATACTCGATCGCCACGCCGCACAAGCCGCGGTTTGTTGCCGGCTCAATCGGCCCCACCACCAAACAAACCGCCATCAGCACCAAGGTTGATGATCCGGCCCATCGCGACGTCACCTTTGACGACATGATGGAATCGTACTATGTGCAGGTGGCAGCGTTGATGGAGGCTGGCGTTGACTTGCTGATGCCGGAAACGGTGATCGATACGCTCAACCTCAAAGCGTGCCTTTTCGCCATCAGTCGATACTTTCAAGAGCATGATGTCAGCGTGCCGGTGATCGCTTCCGGAACATTCAATGACGCCGGCGTAACGTTTGTCTCCAGCCAGAACGTGGAAGCGTTTTGGAATTCGATTTCACACTTTCCGCTCTTGGGCGTGGGCGTGAACTGCGCGTTGGGCCCGGACTTGATGCGTCCTTATGTGGAAGAACTCTCCAAGGTCAGCCCTGCATTCATCAGCTGCCACCCCAACGCCGGCTTGCCCAATGAGATGGGCGGTTACGATCTGACGCCTGGCAAGATGGCCGACGTCATGGGCGAGTTCATCAGCAACGGTTGGGTGAACATCGTCGGTGGATGCTGTGGAACAACGCCGGATCACATTCGTGCGCTGGCCGCCAAGATTGCCGACGCCGATCCGCACAATCGTACGCAAGTTTCCGTGCTCTCGCGCTACAGCGGCACGGAAGCACTCAACGTTCGTCCCGACAGCAACTTTCTGATGGTGGGCGAGCGGACCAACGTCACCGGCTCGCGCAAATTCGCGCGATTGATTCGCTCCGGCGAGTTTGAAGAAGCCGTCGATGTCGCCCGGCAACAAGTCGAGAATGGCGCAAACATCATTGACGTCAACATGGATGACGCGCTCCTGGATGGCGTGGAGGCCATGACCCGCTACCTCAACTTGATCGCTGGCGAACACGAGATTGCCCGCGTTCCGGTGATGATTGACAGCTCGCGATTTGAGATCATTGAAGCTGGACTGAAATGCCTGCAAGGCAAAGGCATCGTCAACAGCATCAGCCTGAAGGAAGGCGAAGCCAAGTTCTTGGAGCAGGCGCGGTTGATTCGCCGCTACGGAGCCGCGGTTGTTGTCATGGCCTTTGATGAGCAAGGTCAGGCAACAACAACAGAAGACAAAGTTCGCATCAGCGAAAGGGCTTTCAAGCTGCTGATCGAACAAGCCGGCTATCCGCCTGAGGATATTATCTTCGATCCGAATATTCTTACCGTGGCCACCGGCATTGAAGAACACAATGACTATGCGGTGAACTTCATCGAAGCCATTCGCCAAATCAAACAGCGCTGCCCCGGCGCGAAGACATCTGGCGGGCTGAGCAACATCTCTTTCAGCTTCCGTGGGAATGACGTCGTCCGCGAGGCGATGCACGCGGCGTTCTTGTATCACGCAATTGCGGCCGGCTTGGACATGGCGATTGTCAACGCAGGTCAGTTGGCCGTTTACGAGGAGATTCCCAAAGACTTGCTGGAGCGCGTGGAGGACGTGCTTTTCAACCGCCGGGAAGACTCCACCGAGCGGTTGGTTGAGTTCGCCGAAACTGTCAAAGGCGAAGCTGGCGCCGCCAAGGCCGAAGACCTGACCTGGCGCGAAGCACCGGTTGAAGAACGGCTGAAGCATGCGCTAGTCAAAGGCATCGTTAAGTTCATCGAAGACGATACGGAGGAAGCGCGACAGAAATATCCCACGTGCTTGAAGATCATCGAAGGTCCGCTTATGGACGGCATGAGTGTGGTGGGAGATCTGTTTGGCGCTGGCAAGATGTTCCTGCCGCAAGTGGTGAAGAGTGCCCGCGTGATGAAGAAGGCCGTGGCCTATCTCACGCCGTTCATGGAAGAAGAAAAGCAGCAAAGTAATTCACAAGGTCCGCGCGGCCGGATTGTCATGGCCACCGTCAAGGGTGACGTTCATGACATCGGCAAGAACATCGTCGGCGTTGTGCTGGGTTGCAACAACTACGAAGTTATCGACCTGGGCGTGATGGTTCCGTGCGACAAGATCCTGGAGACGGCCATCAAGGAAGGGGCTGATTTGATTGGGTTGTCCGGTTTGATCACTCCCAGCCTTGACGAGATGGTTTATGTTGCCGGCGAGATGCAACGTCGCGAGATTAACCTGCCGCTGTTGATTGGAGGAGCGACGACCAGCGCCAAACACACGGCCGTGAAGATCGCGCCCAAGTATAAGCAAGCGGTTGTGCACGTGACCGACGCTTCGCGCAGCGTCGGCGTTGTTGACCATCTGCTCAGTGATGAGCGCCGCGATGAGTTCTGCCAGAACAATCGCGCAGCTCAGGCAAAGCTCGTCGACAGCTATCAGATGTCGCAGCAAAAGAAGCTGGCTCCGTACGAGGAAGCCTGCCAGCGGCGGTTCGCCACGGATTGGACGAGTGTCGATATCCCACGACCGGAGTTTGTTGGCCAGCGCACGTTGCGTGACTTTCCACTCGAAGAAATAGCAGAGTACATCGATTGGTCGCCGTTTTTCTCCACTTGGGAAATGCGCGGCAAGTATCCCAAGATCTTTGATGACCCAACGCTAGGTGCTGAAGCCAAGAAACTCTTCAACGACGCCCAGGCGATGTTGACGACAATTCTCGCTGAGAAGCAACTGACCGCGAATGCCGCGTATGCGTTCTGGCCGGCGGCTTCTGATGGCGACGACATCATCATCTACACGGATGATTCGCGGACGCACCAGCGGGCTCGGTTCCACACCTTGCGGCAACAGTGGGAGCGCAAAGGGCAGGAGCAGTTTTTGGCACTGGCTGACTTCATTGCCCCGGTTGAGTCCGGCCGTGAAGATTATCTCGGCGGCTTTGTTGTCACAACCGGTTTGGGCGTTGCGGAACTTGTCGCCGGGTTTGAACAGCAACACGATGACTACAATGCCATCATGGTCAAAGCAATGGCTGACCGGTTGGCGGAAGCTTTTGCCGAACTGCTGCACGCAAGTGTTCGCAAAGAATGGGGCTTCGGCCAAGCCGAGAACTTCACCAACGAAGAATTGATCGCCGAGAAGTATCGCGGCATTCGCCCTGCCGCCGGGTATCCCGCTTCCCCGGACCACACAGAAAAGCGCACGCTGTTTGAGTTGCTCTCCGCGGAAGACCAGACCGGCGTGAGCCTGACCGAATCCTTCGCGATGTTACCGGCCGCTTCGGTCTCCGGCTTGTACTTCGCCCATCCGCAGTCCCGCTACTTCAGCGTTGATAAACTCACGCGTGAGCAAGTGGAATCGTACGCCGCCCGCAAAGGCATGCCGATTGCCGAGGTTGAACGCTGGCTGGCTCCAAACTTGGGCTACGAGGCATGAGCGAACGCGTTGCGTGAACCTTGTCTCCCGCTCCCTTGTCCGGTTGTTGCAGGTGCCGGGAAGTTGATCTCCGGCGAATCTTAATCAACGGAGCAAGGCATGGGCTGGGCCACGCAGCACATCGAGAAACTCAAGGACGGTCAGGCCGTCAGTTTCCGCCCGCGAGGGCACTCCATGACCGGAAAGATTGACAGCGGCCAACTCTGCACCGTGGAACCGGTCGAAGCAAGCGAACTGGAAGTCGGCGATATCGTCCTCTGCAAAGTCAAACGCTTTCAGTACCTGCATCTCTTCAAGGCCATCCAAGGCAGCCGATTTCAAATCGGCAACAACCGCGGCAAAATCAACGGCTGGATATCCACAAAGTGCATCTATGGCAAATGCGTGACCGTGCAGGATTAGTCCACGTTGGACTTCACCGCGCCTGTCGGCGCGCGACGCCCGCCGTGTTACAAAGTTTGTGCTGCAACATCCGGGCCCGTAGCTCAGCGGTTAGAGCAGGGGACTCATAATCCCTTGGTCGGGGGTTCGAATCCCTCCGGGCCTAATTTGACGCCGATTTGTGGATTTGCGGTGTGACGCCTTCTAATATGACGTCGGCACGCGCAGTGATTGGCATTTCCCAGCGACAATGGCGGATGGATCGCCAGCATTCTCCTTATCCGGATTGGCACCATGAGAAGCATCATTTGGATCGTTGTCATCACGGCCGTCACATCGGTTGGGCAAGCGTACGGTCAGGAGTTCCGCCCGATGTTTAACGGGGAGGATCTTAGCGGGTGGAACACGTCCGGCAATTGGATTGTGGAAGAGGACAACACAATCACGCTGCAGCCGCGCGAAGGCGAGAGTGGATGGCAACGCTATGGAGATTACCTGACGACGGATCGGAAGTATGGCAACTTTGTGCTTGATCTGGAGTTCAAATTCAACAAGGACGGCAACTCCGGCGTCTTCATGCGCGTGGGTGATCTCAAAGATCATGTGAACAGCGGATTCGAAGTCCAAATCCTGGACACACACGGCAAGAAGAACTTTGGGGCCCATGACTGTGGCGGCGTCATCGGGACATCGTCGCCCAGCAAGATGGCGGTCAAGCCTGCCGGCGAATGGAACCGCTATATCATTACGTTGGTGGGCAGCCAACTTACCGTTGTCCTGAACGGCGAACAAATCCAAGATCTCGACCTGAGTCAAACTGGTCTCAAAGATCGGCCGGCGGAAGGTTACATCAGCTTCCAGGATGAAGCCAAGCGAATTTGGTACCGCAACGTCCGGATCAAGGAACTCGACTAGGCGGCAGCCCGCGCAAGGTGCGCGAGATTGATCATCAAAGAACAATAACTATTCGGCTTCCACGAGAGCCAGCATTGCCTCGCATGATCTTCAAACGAAAGTTCCTGGCTCTTGGATTATTGCACGCATGTGCCGTTGTTCTTGCTGGCTCCGACATTGGAGTTGCGCAAGCGCACGACACAAACCCGTCGGACAATCGGATAAGCGGGGGCGTAGCTGGCATTGTCTCGACCGGTTCTGTTGGGCGAAGCGGAAAGAACGCCGCCTCGGATGTCCTGGCTGTACAAATTGCGCTCAACCAGGTGCCCGCGAGGGAAGGCGGTGCCATGGAAGACATGCTTGTGCCGGATGCGGTTGTTGGGCCGAAGACTATCGCCGCCATTGACCGATTCCAGAGCAAGCAATTCGATAACAAGCCTGATGGCCGCATTGATCCAAACGGCGCAACACTGGCCCGACTGAATGAGCTTGTGGCCGCGCAATCGCTCAATGCACGGATTGTGCAGGTGGCTCGCGGCGAAGAACTGTTCTGGCAGAACGGACAGCGCAATGAGACCGATGCAGCCGTCTCGCTGCGACTCGTGGACTACTGGGCGGCCGTCGGGCAGGACTTCAGCGAAGCTCAAATGCAGGACGAGGAATTCCACGCCAAATGGCCGTGGAGCGCGGCATTCGTGTCTTGGGTCATGCAACGCGCTGGCGCCGGTGAGCATTTCAAGTACTCGGCCGCTCATCGCGTGTATACGTCAGCCGCTAAGCACAATCGCCAAGAGAACAACGATAACCCGTTCAAAGCCTTTCGTGTGGCGGAGAAGAAACCGCAAGTTGGCGGAGTCATCGTCAACTACCGCAGCGGAAGTCTTGTCAGCTATGACAACGTCGACAATGGCGATTCTCACAAAACCCACGGGGATATTGTGATCGCAACCAACGGCAAGGAAGCAATCGTGATCGGCGGCAACGTCGGCAACAGCGTCAGGAAAAGGACAGTGGCGTTGAACGACCAAGGCCATCTGGAATCGGAGGCCTACTTCGCTGTTGTTATCGTTGAGGAAGATTGAAGAATCTTGTGCTTGGAGCTTTTGGCCAGCCACATGGGCAAACCTCCAAGGCAAACTTCAGCGACATTCAAATCCCCTGGCGATCTGTAACAGATCCAGGCATTTCTCGCTTGGCAAGCTGACCGCCACGCGTCTCCGCTGGCTTGCAAGCGTGATTGGTTCAAGCTGCGTAACCGCGATGACCGATATTGCGAAATGGCATGAACCCGGCGCACGTTGGCAAGTTCGCCGGCAGCGATACGTGGTTTGCGTCCCTGGGGGCGCATCCCATTACAAAACCCAACCTGACCATGTTGAATTGCGTGCAAATGCTTTGCGGCCTGGTCCCAATCGCCAACTTGCCGAGCTACTCGACCGCGACTGATGCCTGACGCTTTTCCTCCCTGCATCAGTCCCCCATGCGGACGGGCTGGCTCTTCGCGGGGAGGAATGTCTGATGCCATCTGCCGCCAATTCCGGTTCGAGCAAACTCGCAACCTTGCGTCCGGCTCGTTGGCGCTGGTCGTCTCGACTTGCCTTTTTGGTCATGGTTGGCGTCGCAGGCTGCACGCTGGCAGGCGCGGCTCTTGGCCTCTCACGGGAAGCCACGCATCAAACGCAGGAATTTCGCGCGGCCGCAGGCGTTGTCTTTCTGGTGTGTGCCTTCTGGCAAGCTTGGATCTTACGTCACGTGTACTCGCGCCGTGATCGCTTGAAGGCGTTTACGCTCGGCTTGATCTCGCCGTTTTGGCAGTGGCTGATTCTAGCGCTTGCCGGCAGTTATTCCATTGCTTTGGCGATTGGCCCCGGCGCTGCGGCGCAAAACGCTTTCGCGGCGCTGGCCGTGTTTTCCTATACGGCTGTTTTGTATCGCTATACGCGCAAAGCCAAGCAGCCTGCGCTGGCGGCGCGTGGCGTCAACTCGCCGCGCTTCTCCGTACGTCAAACCGCGGCCTGGGGCATCTGTGGTTTGATCGTTGCTGGCTTTGGCGCGGAGATCAGCCTGCGCGTGATTGACTTCTTCAGTGACCAGCCGACACCGGTCGCAAATTTTGTCCGCCGCTCGACGCTACCGGTGGGCGTGGAGTACCGCGGTCGCGTGCCCAACCAGCTTGGCTTTTGGGACGACGAGTTTCATCTAACCGCCAAAGACCAAACCAACCGGCGCGTTGTGATTCTCGGTGATGAACTCACAATGACTGGCGATGCCGAGAGCAACTTCGTCTCGCTCTTGGATCAACGGTTGTCCCAAACTGACGTTCAGCATTTTGGCGTCTCCGGCGCAAGCCCTCGCGAGTACGCCGTGGTCTTGTCAGCGGAAGCCGCCCAATTCCGCCCTGATGTCGTGCTGGTCATGGTCAACCTGGCGAATGACATCACAGATGCGCCGCGGCTGCCTGGGGCGTTTGAATGGCGCGGCTTGCGGTTGTACGAGTGGAGTTTGCGCCGCTGGAAGCCCGAATCTCTACAACCTGCAGCTCGCATTTCCAACGAACACACAACCCGCGACTACGCAACGTTGTTGCAAATTGCCGAACAAGACCTGACAGTGTGCCGCGCCCCGATGACTTCCGACGTTCGCGGACAATGGCAAGCAACATTCGCTTCGCTGCGAAACTTGCAGGCGACCTGTCAGCGCTTGGGTGCGGAGCTTGTTGTCGTGGCCGTGCCGTCGCGTGCACAAGTTGACGTGGCTCTGCAAACGGCCGCGCGCCGCCGCCTAGGACTTTCCTCCGCTGAAGTGGACGGATCATTGCCGCAGCGGCGAATGATCGCCTTCGCGGAGCAAAGCAAAATCGCGTTTGTGGACCTCACTCCTGTGATTGGCAGCGAAGGTGCGGACGGCTTCACGTCTAACTGCACGGAATGGACTGGGGAAACACATCGCCGCCTGGCGGAGTTCCTCTCGCCGGTGATCGCATCTCGTCTTGACGGCACGGCAGAGATGTTTGCAGCGCGATAGGTTGCCGACCGAACTGTCCGGCCAAGGAACGTGAATTTCGCACCACCAAGACTTGGCGCGCCGTTGAACTAGCGCGCTGAGTCAAAGGCTTGTTCGCCGTTCTCTCAGCGTCTATTCCGATTCGCATTATTGTTCCGCATTTCACGGATCAATGACGCGCGAATGGAATATCCTCAGATCATTCGTAAGTGGTGAATGCAAACGCCAACCAAGGTGTCTCGATGAAGACTGTTGCTCTCGCTGTCGTTCTGTGCTCGGTTCTTTCTGGCGCTGTTCATGCCCAAGACAATGCGATCAATCCGCAAGCGCCCAAGGAGTTCAAGAAACTCAGCTTCTGCATCGGCAAATGGGAAGTGCGTCCGCAATCAGTTTCCGATGATGCGCCGCCTGCGGCCAAGATGCACGCGTACTATGTGTTGGATGGCTTCGCGCTCCTCGCGGACTATCGAGGGCTCGACCGCAATGGCAACGTCGTCTTCCGCGGAACAAGTTTTCGTACATATGACACGGCCAAGGGCGAGTATTCCATGAAGTGGATGGTTGCCAACCAATCGCACTACACGCTGATTACGGCAAAGATGGATGGCGATGACCTGGTCTCAACAGGCACAGGGCGAGACGGGCAAGGCGAATTCCAGGAACGCTATCGCTTCTACGACATCGCCAAGGATTCATACAAGTTCAAGCTGGAACGGTCTTACGACAACGGCAAGTCGTGGCAGGTCTTTGCCTTGAATCGGTACACGCGTGTTGAATAACGGCGGTTGAGTCTGGGACCATTCCCGTTCCGCTTGCTAGCATTGGCACGAGAAATCGCGAGCATTTCTCTCTTTTCTTGACGCCGAGGTCCTCGGCCGGCGCATCTCTATGAGCAGTGCAGGACGCCGTTTCCTTGGAAACTGGCCCCCCTGCATGACGCAAAGCTAAGATACGCATCAATTTGATGTGCATCGTGCATTCAAGCTAAGCGTTTGAGAACCCCACGGAAAGACATGTGGCCGAGGCCGCTTCCATCCAATCGCCGGCGGAAGATGACTTGAAGTCATTGTCCGACTGCGATCTGCTGAATCGCTTTTGCGAATCCGGTGACGAAGCCGGATTTCGGGCGATCGTGGAGCGCCATGCCGCGATGGTCTCTTCCGTATGTTTGTCCGTGCTTCGCAACAATGCTGACGCGGAAGATGCCTTTCAAGCAACGTTCTTCATCCTGGCCAGAAAAGCTCGCACCGTTCGCGAACGCAAAAGCCTGGGAGCGTGGCTGCATCGCGTGGCACTGCGGAGCGCATTGGTGGCGCGTCGCAAGCGGATGGCCCGCCCTGCGACGGAGCTACCGCCGGAAGAGACTCTACCGGAAAGTGCCTTGCGGAAGATCACAACTCGCGCAGCTGTTTCCACAATGCACGAAGAGTTGGATCGGTTGCCGGAGAAGTACCGCAGCGTGCTGATTGCTTGTTACCTGGAAGGAAGTTCACGAAAGGAAGCGGCTGCACGGTTTGACCTGACGGAAGCCGCCGTCAAAACGCGACTCGAACGCGCGCGGCGCATGTTGCGTCGCCGCATGGGCGTGTTGGGCTTCGCGGCGTTCTCCGCGGTTGGGCTTTGCCAATCGGCGTTGGCTGCCGGAGCCAAGGCGATGTCGGCCGCGACGATGACCTCCACAGTTTCTATTGCCACGCAAGTCAAATACGCCTGGAGCAAAACGTTGGCCGCCGCGGCCGGCAATCAGGCGTCACTGACCTTAGCTCAAGGAGTTCTTAAGACGATGTTGATCGGAACCACGTTGAAAGCTTCGGCCACGGCCCTGTTTGGTTTGCTGGCTGGCGTGTTGGCCATGACCGCCATCACGCTGGCGGATGATCCGCCCAACCCGGCGGTGGTTCAGACGGAATTGCAAAACAAAGCCGAGGAAACGGAAACGGCCGAGACCACGCTTGTTGTTCAAGAACAACAGGGGAAACAAGACGACGAAGTCACGACCGTTCAGCAAGTGATCGAGCGAGCGGTGGTGAGTCAACCGGTGACCGTGCAATCCACGCTTTCTCAGGCGACGCCCTCTCGCGTGTCGGCGTACGTTCGAGAAGTGCCGGCCGTGTTGCAATCCAAAGAAGACTATTTTGAACTGACGGTTCCGCGCGAGCAAGCGCAAGAAGTTGTCACCTTTCTGCAAGAGAGAACGCACTGGCGGCCACTCCATATGGTTACTCGTCAAGAGGACGGGAAAGAGGTCGCGGAGATTCGGATGATCGTGACGCAGCCTGAGCCGGTCATATTCACACAACATGGCGTCAGCAGCTACCGTGTGGTCGATCGTCTTAGCGGACGCATTGTGGAGACAAGGCCATCACGCGACTTGGCGACCGAGAACAAAGAGCTTCAAGCTCGCGTCACTGAGCTGGAAGAAGCACTTAATCTGCGCCGCCGCATCGAGGACTTGGAATCGGAGAACGCCCGGCTGCGAGCGCGAATTCGCCAACTGGAAAACGATGACAACGATGAGGATTAGGTCGCGATGATGAATTGATCGTCATCCGTCCTGGAGCACTCTTTTCTCGCCACATTTCGGCTGGCTCCCAGCAAATCTGCCGTCAACAACACAGGGTCCGCGCAAAACCCGCGCGGACCTTGTTTCTGGTGGTTTCCACGGCCGCCTGGCAATCGTACGATGAATGCATGGTCAAGAAATGCACGGTCAAACTGACACGCGAAGTCCGGTTCTCGCTCACCAGCGATTTCGAGGAGCAAATCGCCCCGGCCAAAGCCATCAACAGCTGGGGCGGCTGGCCCGGCTCGCTGTCCGCCGCCCCGTTTCTGGCCGTGCGCGTGACGGTTGCCGGAGTGCCGGACCCGGTGACCGGCATGTTGTGCAATATCTCAGCGATTGACGCCGCCGTGCGGACGGCCGGATTTCAAGCGTTGGCCGAGCTGACCGACTGGGACGCGTCCGTCTTGCTCTCGCGATTGGCCTCCGCCGTCGTTGAGGCTCTGGCCGCTTCGCCACAGCCGCGCGAATCCCAGACTGAATCTAGCGAATCCGGCACCCCCGAATCTGGCGCCGTCGCAACGCTCAGCGAATCGACCACCGAGATCTCAATCACCGACGTTGAGCTGCTATTAACACCAACCGCAAGGCTGGAAATGAGCATTCAAAATCCTGATCGCGTCTTGTTGACCCAGCAATTCGAGTTCGCAGCAGCACACCGTTTGCACTGCGATGACTATTCGGAAGAAGAAAACCGCCGCGTGTTTGGCAAGTGCAACAACCCCGGCGGTCACGGTCACAATTACATTCTGGAGATCACGCTGGCCACAACGCCGGACGACCTGCAAGGCCGCGTGATCAGCCTGGCCGAGTTTGAAGCGACCGTCCGCCGCGAGGTCATCGACCCCTACGACCATGAACATCTCAACTGCGAAGACGACTTTGCCGGGATGAACCCCACGGTCGAGAACATCGCCAAAGTCATCTGGAAGAAGCTACACGGCAAGTTCGGCCCTGCGCAGCTCCACCGCGTACGGGTGCATGAAACGTCCAAGACCATGGCCGAATACGGCGGCGAGTGAGCTCTTCTGGCGCGACCAGCCTTACATTTCTCGGATAGACTGACAGCGAGGATTGGAATGGGCTACACAGGCCTTTTGGTCAGCCCTCCGTACGGGTGCCGCAAGTAATTTGTTACGCGCTCTCCCAATGCCATCCAATGCCACTCAAACGTCATTCCCGCGGAGGCGGGAATCCAGTCAAGTTTGCTGTGACTTGTCGCGCATCAATGCGAGTTGGGGATGTGTTGCTCTTGTCATTCGTCGTGTGTTTCACCTGACGTCATGCCGCGCCATTGACTGGATTCCCGTCTGCACGGGCATGACGGAGGCGCGCCTGCTACAAAAGCTGTTATTGTGGGTGCCGCTGGCAAGCGAAGTCTGCCAGTGATTCTTGCGTTGAACGACCATCTCAAAAGCTCGTTCCTCCTGCGTTCCAATATGATTTCTGGTACTCAATCTCGCTGGCGCCGAGCGGTTCGTTCTTCGCCGATCTGAAGTTGAGGAAAACACTGGCAGACTTCGCTTGCCAGCGGCACCCGGCGCGCCACCAAGTAATCGTTGGTTCACCCGACAATAGGCAACACAACGCATTCATGGCCACCCAAGCTGCGCGATGTGACCACGCCACCAATCATCATTCCCGCGCAGGCGGGAATCCAGTCAAGTTTGCTGTGACTTGTCGGTCATCAATCTGAGTCAGGAGTGAGCCTGCATTCGCTGTTTTTTTCACCTGGCGTCACGGCGCGCCATAGACTGGATTCCCGCCTCCGCGGGAATGACGAAAAACATGACAACTTGGGATGCGCGCCTCCGCGGGAATGACGACATGCCGATAACACTGGTATGATCGAGGGACGCATCAAATGTATGAATTGCAGTTGGCTGCTGCGAGCGAATGGCACCACGCCAATCCATTGTACCAATTCGCACGTCAGCTTTGCCAAACACACCCTAACACGCGTAATGAACTCGCTTGGCAAGACAACGGAGGAAACCTCTTCGCGCGGCGAACGGCCGGAGTCACGCCAAGGTGTTGCCAGTTGGATCCCCACGCTGCTCAGCATCGCGCGGATTCCAGGTTCTGTGATTGTGCTCTGCCTGGCGATCTTCGTCGGGCGAGGTTGGTTTGTTGCCGCTTACCTGGTGCTGGTTGTCACCGATTGGATTGACGGTCCGTTGGCCCGCTGGCTGAAGAGCACAACGCCAACAGGGGCCAAGCTCGACACGAGTGGCGACGTCATGTTGAGCGTTGCGGCCATGCTGGGTTGTGGTTGGCTCAAGCGTGAGGTGATGATCCAGGAATGGCCATGGCTCGTCGCTGTCGCCGGTTCGTACACGGCAAGCGGCCTCGTCTCGTTGGGGAAATTTGGACGTTGGCCCAGCTATCACACATGGATTGCCAAGCTGGTTTGGCCGGTGGTGATTGTCGCCGTGATTGCAACTCTCTGGGATTGGTCGGTCTGGCCGCTACGGGTTGCCGCAGGCATTGTCACGCTGGGAAACCTGGAGGCGATTGCGATCACGTTGTTGCTGCCATTTGCGGATCAAAACGTGCCAACGGTCTTTGCCGCCTGGCGGCAACGAGTCGCCTGACTCCACCTTCGCCGAATAACTCCGCCATGGTAAAACAGATGCATGCTTGAAGTACGCACA
>CALJLD010000165.1 GCA_937982665.1 uncultured Planctomycetales bacterium | reverse complement strand
AAGCGGCCAGCCAGTATCTCATTCGCGAACATTCGATCTGCACGGTGCCATGGGACGATGCCGGCTCTTTCCTGCGTTTCTCCGTGACGTACGAAGCGCCGACCGAGGCGGAAGAGGATGAACTGATGGAAGAAACACGGCGGCGATTGGCCAGCCTGAATCCAAAGTTCTCGGCATAACGAATTTAAGTGGCAACTCACACAAGCGACGTGGTGTGCATTGGTTTGCCGCTAGTTTCAAAACAATTGCCAAGCAATAACAATTGCCGAGACCAATGGGCGAACAGGCAGAACAACAACCTTACGACGCGCTGTTGGTTGTCTCCTTCGGCGGGCCAGAGGGTCCGGACGATGTGATTCCGTTTCTGGAGAATGTGCTCCGTGGCCGCAATGTTCCGCGCGAGCGGATGCTGGAAGTTGCCGAGCACTATCAGAAACTCCGAGGGTTCAGCCCTCTCAACTCGCAAGTGCGAGCATTGATTTCCGCGCTGGAAGAGGAGTTTTCGGCCGCGGATCTCAACTTGCCCATCTATTGGGGCAACCGCAACTGGCATCCCTTGCTGCCGGATACACTGCAGCAGATGGCCAGCGATGGCGTGCGCCGCGCGTTGGCCTTTGTGACATCGGCATTTTCCAGCTACTCCGGCTGCCGGCAGTATCGAGAGAATATTGAATCCGCGCGCGAGCAGGTTGGCGGCAACTCGCAGTCAGAAGGCAACTCGCAGATAGAGGGAGAGGCGCCTGTTATCGACAAGCTGCGGATGTTCTACAACCATCCAGGCTATATCGAGGTCATGGCGGAGAGGACTCGCACGGCGCTTGAGCAGATTCCGCCGGAGCGGCGTGACGATGCGCTGCTGGTCTTTACGGCACACAGCATTCCTATCGGCATGGCGGACAACTGTGATTACGCCTTGCAGTTGGAAGAGGCCAGCCGCCTGGTGGCTAAGCAACTGGCCAAGGACAGCGGACGTGACACGGCTTACCCACGGCGGCTTGTCTATCAAAGCCGCAGCGGCCCGCCGAGCCAGCCTTGGCTGGAGCCGGACGTTTGCGACTTTCTTCGCGAGTACAAGTCCCAAGGCGGCAGCGATGCCGTGGTTGTGCCGATTGGTTTCTTGTCTGATCATATGGAAGTGATCTATGACCTGGATACCGAAGCCGCGGACGTAAGCCGGGAGATTGGTCTGAACATGGTTCGCGCCGGCACGGCTGGAACGCACCCGCGGTTTGTGCGAATGATTTGTCAGCTGGTAGAAGAGCGGTTGTTCAATCATCCGCGTTTGGCTGTTGGCAATCATCCGCCGAGCCACGACGTTTGCCCGAGCGACTGTTGTCTCTACACGCCGAGACGGCCGGCCAATACCTAGCATTCCTGAACAGTGGCCGAAGGCGAAAGCGATTGTCCCTCGCGCATGCCAAATGCCCACGCAAGCGTGGGCATGGCGAATCGACAGGGTTTATTGCGACACAATCCTGCGAATTCCTGTTGGCATGCCGAATTCGGCCAGGTTAATACAGCGGGAGGTCGTTGAAGGCTGAGAGGATGTGATCGTCCCCGGCGTCCAGAAGCAGATCAGCTGTTTCCCAGTAGAGGGCGATTTCGTAATCCATGTGGATGCCTGTGCTGAGCCGTCCGTAGATTTGGTGCGGCGGAATCCAGGCCATCTGCAACTCTCCGCTGTTGTAGTGGAAGTCGTATTCAGAGCCTTCATCGAAGATCGTGTGAGTCGTTCCAAAGTGATGGTATGCGTGCTTTCGTTTCCGGTAGTCCCAGCCATTGTTCCAATAAGTAGGCGCCGGATCCCCGTCGAGCACAAATCTTTGTGTTGATTGGATCAGCGAGCTTGTTCCGGCCGCCGACCTTTCGACTTCTTTGTAGAACCAATCGTTGCCGACTCGCGGGGCACCGTATGAAACCAAACCTTGCACTGGGATTCCGCTTTGATATTGAAGGCGGAAGGCGGTGACCATCGCCATGGCTCCGCCAAGACTGTGGCCGGTGAGCCAGACCTTCTTGTTGTGTTGATCCACTTCGGTCACAACACGCTGCAAGATTTCCGGATAGACACTGTTGGCCGCCGTCCAGAAGCCTTGGTGAATGCCGACTTCCCTGTTGTTCACTTTCACGAGTTTGACGCGGTTGTCCAAGTCCGTGTACAAGTCGGCACGGTTGCCATCGGAATCTGTCGAAGTTCCTCGGAAGGCGACAATGACGGCGTCGTCCGTCACAAAGATCGCTCCATCCGCACCTGTGGAAGCGTCGGTAAACAGTTGAACGTCATTGACTCCATGGTTGCCGTAGAAGACTTGCAGGTGTTCTTCAAAGGCTGAATCGCTCACGCCGCTGGTGTTGTAGACCTTCATGCTCAAGTGAGCCAACAAGTAGCGATTGCGGATTGAAGTTCCGTTGTCATTGCCCTGGAAGTAATCAAAAGCTTTGGGCTGCGGGATATAGCGCGTTGCCCAGCTATAGTTCAGCGGCAGAGCAATCTGGCTGTATTGAGCAAAGGCCGAGGAGGCCGTCACCATGGTGCCCAAGATCGCCAATACAAACAGTCGTGCAAATTTTCGCGTCAACATTTTTCCACTCCCTAGATGTTTGAGTTTTTCTTAGACCGGCCCGCCACGTGCGAGTTGAGGTTCCCAGCGGGAGTGGAGCGGCAACGTTACGAGAAAATCCGCGGAAAGCTTGACGGACACCTGGGGATTGGTGCTAGCAGTCCCGGCAGCTGGCGAATGACCGGTGCTGGTTGCGGAAAGTACGCAAACTGTGCGGCGCGAACCTGCCGGTGGACATGCTGTCTTATTGGTGCCATGAGAATCTTCGCTCGCAACTTCTGTTAGACGACGGCTTGCTCCCACCTCCGGGCTGCTGAATCGCATCCCGATGGCTGGGACTCTGCGCCAGCGCATCCTCGTGCGCTTTCTTTCTTCCTTGCAAGCCTGCGCTGTCTCCGCGCGCTAACAGAAGGCCCATCCATGAACGCCAAGAAACAAAAAACCAAACAACGCCGTCGTGCGAAGAAACTTGCCGAACAAGCTTGGGACGCAGCCGAGGATGGCCATCCGTCACTCGCGACCAGGATCATTTGTCGGGCGACGAAGCAAGACCCGGGCAATCCACTGCTGTGGTTGGATCAAGGGCGAATCTTCAGCCAATATGGTGATGACCAGGATGCCGCTCGCGCGCTGCAAACCGCGCTGACGCTTGCTCCCAACCTGGCGGAAGCCTGCGCACATCTTGCCGCGATTCGCTTTCGCCAAGGGCTGATTGCGCAAGCGGCTTCATTGCAAGAGCAGGCGGTTAAGAGCGATCCGCATTCGCCGCAGTATGCGGAAGCCCTGGTGACGTACCGCGCAGCGTGCAGCGCGAGCGAGAACGTGGCAACGTCCGCAGAAGTAGCGAATGAACAGCACTTCTCTGCTATCGCATGTCCAGTTGAACAAGCTGCGCGTGAGAGATTTGCGAAGTTGGCCGGCCGCGTCGATGCTGCGTCTTGGCAAGAGATCGAAGAGAACATGACGCGCAAGGGCTGGGCCGTGTTGCCTGGTTTACTTGCGCATGATGACTGCCGGGAACTCCGTCAGGCTTTTCATGAAGACGGGCACTTTGCCGAGACCGTCGTGATGAACAAGCCGCGGTTTGGGCGAGGAACTTATCGGTACTTTTCTCCGCCGCTCCCTGAGCTTGTTGATGCCACGCGCCGCCTGACTTATCGGCCGCTTGCCAAGATTGCGAACGCCTGGCAGGAGTTGTTGGGTGCGCGGGAGCGTTTTCCCGTCGCCTGGGAGGGGCTGAAAGTTCGTTGTGCCGAGCACGAGCAACTGACTCCTTCGCCGATTTTGCTCCGCTACGAGGAGGGCGGATTCAACGATCTCCATCGCGACATTCGTGGGCATGTCTTCTTCCCGTTGCAGCTCGCGGTTGTGCTAAGCCCTCGCTTGGAAGCAATGCCAGGCGACGGGCAAGAAGAGGACACGGACTGCGAAGGGTTCGTCGGTGGCGAGTTTCTCTTTTGCGATGACCAGGGTAGCAAAAAGTCCAAGCCAAAGAGCATCGCGCTCGGCCAAGGCGATGCGATCGTTTTCTGCACGCGAGCGCGGCTTGTCAACATCGGCGGCGTTTATGGTTTGCAACCCGTCAAGCACGGGGCAGCCACCGTCTGCTCGGGCACGCGATACGTACTGGGAATTCCCTACCACGAGTACAAGTAGCCGAACTGCACTCGCAATGGAGATCAAAGAGAGAGTATGGACGCATCACTTCAGGATGCATTTACCCTGATTTCGTGCACCACGCTGCCATCCAGCTTGTGATGCATGATGGTCAGTTGGTCAGCCGTTGCGTGGCCGCGCATGTAAGTGGCCGTGTCAGGCCGTGGTCCGCCGCCAGTCAATTGAATGTACGGATGGCGATTGTCCGCAGGCAGATGCGTCGCCTGATGTGTATGGCCGGAGATCACCAACTGTACGCCGGCATCGACCAACAGTTGATGCCACTTCCGCTGACCGTCCAGACAGTACGTGCCGGTGTGTTCATCATTCGTCCACCACAAAGGGATGTGACAGAAGAGCACGCGGAACGGCGCGTCACGAAACTCCGGCCGCGTGATCGCCTCGGCCAACCATTCCGTTTGCAGACTGCGGAACGCCGCGAAGTCGCCCATGTCGGCGTAGACGGGATGATCGTCTGGCTTGTCCTCGCCGGTGTCTAACACAATCGCCGCCATCGGCCCGTGGCGAAACGTGTAATAGAACTGGCCGTCGGGAACATCGGTCACGCGATTGAGCAACCGCGCGAACGGTCCCCTGGCATCGTGGTTGCCGCGAACAAAATAGAACGGCACGTTGGCCGCAAACGGTAACCCGGCCGGATTGAGAAACTGATCGACGATCTTGGGCTCATCGTAGAGATCATTGGAAATGTCGCCGTTCCACAGCATGAAGTCGCCCGGCGATTGCTGATGGGCCGCATGCACGGCCTTGAGCGTCTCGACATTCTCGTGCGTATCATTCCAGACGGTGAATGTGGTTTCAGCCGCGTTCGGATTGGGCGTAACAAAGCTGGCCAGTTCACTCCTGGCCGCGCCGTCGTGATCTCGCGCGATGCCTTGATGCCAGTCATAGGTCGTGTGTTCGGAACAAACGCGATAGTAATAACGCGTGCCAGGCTTCAATCCGCCGACGCGAATCTTCATGTAGCGCCGCTCATAGGGCATGAGCCCTTGATCCATGCCGCGGGCAACTTGCCCAAGTGACTCCGTCTCGCCGTATTCCACCCAACCGGTTGCCATGTCGCTTGTCGCCCAAAGGACGGTTACGGCATCCGGCGCGGGATTCGTCAGCACCGGCGCGCACAGCAGGCGAAACTTGCCATCGGCTGCCGCTTTGGCGGATTCTTGCTGCGCGGCGAGAGCAATTCCGGCAGTGCCCATGGCCGCCGCAGCCGCGACAAAGCCACGACGGGAAACGGTCATGCGTTTGGAGTCTTGATGGGGCATGCGAAGAGTTGTCCGTATCAGGTTGTTGTCTCGAGCCTGGCATTATTGGCCGGCCAGCTTTTAGAACCTCATCGAATTATCATAACCAACAGAAACGAAGTTTGTTCCCAGATCATCGGGATAGAATATTTGGACGCCGGAATTTCCGCGGGGCCCTGTTCGGGAGTGAACCTCAACCGCAATCCCCCCGGCTACCTCAAAGACCAAAACCGCAAAGTGCCGTCAGGGCCCAGTGTTGCCAGACTTGTCCCATCGCCGCAAACGGCTGCTTGGTCGACTCCATGGGTTGTGCGGCCAAAAATCTCACCCGCTTCGGAGTGTGCCATCCAACTGCCAAACATCCCAAAGGTGTTGAGGTTGAACAGCCCAACTTTGCCGGTGTCATCGGATGACAAGACGGAGTCACCGCCAGGCATCAGTGCTTTGGGGCTCCAGTTGTCTGGCCATGTGGCGAGAATTCGGCCCGATTCAATCTCTAACACGACTGCAGGCACGCGAAATGTATCGACAACAATTCGCTTTCCGTCCGGCAAGGGAAACAAGCGCGGAAGTTCTCCGCTGTGCTGCCATTCTCCGTGCTTGATGACGTCGCCCGATTCGTAATTGACGACGTAATAGCCAGTCAGGACTTGTGAGTCCTCGACAAAGTAAATCACATTCTTGCCGCCCGGCAGCAATGCGAGCGCATGAATCCGATCCAGATCCGGCCCGTCATGTTCAAACTTGATTTGTCCCGTGGCGATGTCCCATGCAACGAGTTTGTGCCCGTTGCGCGCGGTTATTAGGAGACTGCTGTTTTCCGCAAACGCTGTGTGGAACGTGCCGAAATCGTCAAACTCACGCTCAAGAAAGCTCTTCAAGGCTCCGGTTTGTGTGTTCAGCAGCAGCACAGCGTCATCGCCATTGCTGCTGATCCACTTTCCGTCCGGCGATACGCCGTTGGCGTGAAAGGTGTAACGCTGTTCCTGCGGCGCGAAAGCTCGCAGCTTCTTGCCGGACTTGATGTCCCAGAACTCAGAGTGAAACTCGATCGATCCGGCAACCCTGTCGACCACATTCATCAAGAATTGGTCTTCATGCGGAGACCCCAAGAAGTAACTTCGCAAGAATTGATCGTCTTGCGGCACGCTTGATTGCAACGCATAGGGGGCGGACCCACCCGCGCTTGCCGCCAAGAGCCTTTTCAGGAAAGGACTTCCCGCCGGTGCGGCGTTCTTTCCGGCTCCGCTCGATAGAGATGTGTTGGATGGAGAAGAGTTGGTGGAGTTGGCGACCGGCGATTGCGTTGTACCGTTGCCTTCTTGCCCTGCGGTGTTCCCCTGGGCGATCTGCGATCCCTCGTCGCTATCGTCGCCACCAAAATCAACCAGCAGCACCACAATCATGGCCACCACGGCCAGACCAGCCACTCCAACCAGGATCCACAACCAAACCGGCTGCCCTTGCTTCTGCGGCTGTTGCATTCCGTACGGATAAGACATTTGCTCTCCTGCTGTCCTCGTGACTGTTCCGTTCGTCCTAACTGAACGGATGCGGCAGCCAATTGCAAGTTGCTCGAACCGGGAAAGATCAATCGCGGATCAGTCTGCGTCGAATGCGCTACCTAAGATTCGCCGAGCGTTACCCGATCTTGACCGCAACGGCCGTGTTATCGTCTTCAGGCGCTTTGGCGCCGCGGAAATCGCGCGCTGCCGCAAATAACTTCTCGACGATCCCACCTGGCGGCAACTGGCGATGCTGCTGAGCCACCTTCAACAATGCATCCGTTCCCCATTGTTGTTTCTGGTTGTTGCGGGTTTCGTTCAGCCCATCAGTAATCAACAGCAACAAGTCACCGGGTTGCAACGGCACAGCTTGGGAAGTGGGAATCTCCAAGCCTCCCATCACTCCAAGCGGCGGACACGTGGATTCCAACACGAGCTTGGTGCCATCGGCTCTTAGCAGATGGGCATCTTGCCCTGCGGAAGCGTATTGAAGTGTGTTGGCATCTGGCGGAATTCGCGCGGCAAACATCGTCACGAACTGACCATATGCGACATCGTTGGCCAGCGCGCGATTGGTCAAAGTTAACACCTGGCCCACATCGCAATGGCTTTGCGCGAACGCCCGCACATATGCTCGGGTTTCCGTCATCAACAAGGCCGGCCCGGTACCATGCCCACTGACATCTCCCACCAGTGTCAACAGCGAGCCATCCGGCAAGGCGAAATAGTCAAAGTAATCGCCGCTGGTCCATTCAGCAGGTTCCGAGGAGCCGGCGATTTGGACGCCTGCCAACTGCGGAGGTTCGCTCGGCAGCAGCGCGCGTTGAATGGCTTTCGCAACCGCCATCTCTTCTTCTGTCGCCGCGACGGACTCTTCCAACTCGTGCTTTTCCTTGCGGAGCACTTCTTCAGCTTTCGCCAGATCCTTGAACAGCGGATCAATCATGGCGACGCCTGAGAGAAACAAAACCGCAATCAGCAGCGTGGCCAGGCTCTCCGCCCAGAGCAGATTCTGCGCGAGTTCCTGCGGAGACTCATTCCAAATCAACAGCAGAGAAGCCAACGGACGCACAGCCATCACAATCGCCGTGGCGGAAATGAGTGTCCAGGCGGAACGCTCGCGATATCGCCTGTTGAGCAACAGGGCGATCAACGCCGCGATAAGCTGCAGCGCAAATGCGGCGAAGAGCACAACTTTGACGGCCATCGGGTGGATACAGCGAGATTAGCGATCTTGCGGCCAGGGTGGGGATTGATGCAGACAGAATAGCAACCCAGCGGCCGAATAACATGCCGCACACGGGATTTGGCGGCAGGCCAGCGAAAAAAGTGCCTGACCCTTGGCAGACAGCATGGAATAATAGAACAGACGAAATCTCAGCCGCAT
Organism: uncultured Planctomycetales bacterium; assembly: GCA_937982665.1. GTDB lineage: Bacteria > Planctomycetota > Planctomycetia > Pirellulales > S012-138 > CALJLD01. The sequence goes on along the minus strand of CALJLD010000165.1, from coordinate 16,387 downwards.
TGCGTTGCGAAAGCAAGATTTTTCTATGGCGACAACCACCACACAATTTGAAACGACTCCTGGCCTGCCGCCTGGTTGGGATCGCTTAGCAATTGATGTGGCAACAAGTCTGATTCAAAGTTCTGGCGACGAGGAGGCTGGCGCTCGCGAGGGCCTGCGGTTCCTCGCCAACTCCTGTCACGCGGACTCGGCCGCCTTGTGCCGGTTCTCGCAAGATCAGCAGCAGATTGAAAGCGCAATTGTTTGGGCTGACGAGAATGGCGAAGCACTTGAGCGCTCGTTGCTGCAGGCCAGTCTCGGCGACTTGCCGTTGCTGATGAAGTCCGTTCAGGAGATCGTTGCATTTCAATGCCCCAGCCTCAGCGAGCTACCCGCGGAGGCCACGGCCGAGCGCGAGTTCTGGCGCGAAAATTCAATCAGCAAAGCCGTGATTGCTCCTTTGGCGATTGAGGGGCGCGTCATGGGGATGATTGTGCTGCAAGCTCGCGATGCCGAATGGGAACTGACGGACGACCTGCAGGCGACGTTGGATTCAACATCGCCCATGTTTGCCGCGGTGCTCGCGCGGGCTGCCAGCCAACGCGCATCCAACGACAAAGACCGTTTGGCGCGAAGAATTCTCGATTCCAACGTGCTGCCGATTTTCTGTTGGGAGCCCACGGGAAAAATCACCCGGGCGAACAAAGCCTGGATGGCGCTGACCGGATTCTCGCAGCAAGAGATTGACCGCGGCTGCTTGACGCTGCGAAACACGACGCCCGTTGAATATCATACCGGCGACAAAGAATACTTGCAGTTGGTTGCGGAACAGGGGTACGGCCCTTGCCGCGAGAAAGAAGTGTTGCGCGCGGATGGCTCGCGTGTTCCGGTGCTGATGGGCGGAGCGTCGCTAAGCTCGGACGGTTCTGGCGTTGCCTATGCGTTGGACATTTCCGAACGCATCGCGACGGAAGCAACGCTGCGCGAGAGCGAAGATCGCTTTCGCACGCTGGCTCAAAACGTGCCCGGCGTTGTGTATATGTGCCGCAATGATTCGCGCTTTACAATGCTTTATCTCAATCGCGCGGTTGAAGAATTGACGGGATATCCACCGGCGGATTTTATCAACAACAAGGTCTCGTTTGTCGAACTGTACCACCCGGATGACAAAGAATTCATCCGCAAAGAAGTCGATGGAGCATTAGCTGAGCGCCAACCGTTTCACTTGCAATATCGCTTGAAGCGCGACGAGGAATGGCGTTGGGTAGAAGAACACGGCCAAGGCGTTTTCTCCGAGGAAGGCCGCTTGCTGTACTTGGAAGGGGCCGTCTTTGATATCACGGATCGCAAAGTTGCGGAACAGGCACTCCGCTCCGCACACCAAGGCTTGGAGCGGCGCGTTGATGAGCGCACGGAGGAACTTCGTGATGCCAACGAGTTGCTGCTGAATGAAGTTGCCGTCCGGCGAAAGATGGAGGCCGCGCTCCATCATGAAAAGCAGTTCCTCAAGAAGACCTTGGATCAGCACGAAGCCGATCGTCGCTTGACGGCCTATGAAATCCACGATGGCCTTGCCCAGTACGTTGCCGGCGCTTTGATGCACTTTGAAGCGGCCGCACGAGCCTACCAGGAGGAAGTGGAAGCGAAGGCCGGAAGTGGCCAAGCGCCGACAGGCGAAGCAAGCAAAGAGCAGTTCGAGCTTGGTATGCAGTTGCTGCGCCGCACCATTGACGAAGCTCGACGTTTGATCTCCGGCTTGCGCCCACCCATCTTGGATGAGCAGGGTATCGTCGCTGCGGTGGAGTACTTGATTAATGAGCACGCGGACTTGGCTGGCCTGGTCTCGGTTGAAGTCGTGCAGCCGTTCGGTCGGCTTTCGCCCTTGTTGGAAAGCACGCTCTTCCGGATCGTTCAAGAGGCGTTGAACAACATCGCGCAACACGCCGGACCAGATGCAAGATCCAAAATCACGCTCAGCCGAGTGGATGACCACATTCACCTGGAGATTCGTGACTGGGGCAAAGGCTTCGATAGCTCGGCTGTATCCAGCAAAGCCCATGGCTTACGCGGTATCCGCGAGCGTGCCCGCTTGATGGGAGGAAGCGCGGCGATTCACTCCAAGCCGGAGATGGGCACTTTGGTCTCGGTTGAAATTCCCGAGCAGGAAGACCCCACGATGCGAGTGCCGCTCCGCGGGCCAAAGTCCTGATGGCGAATTTTCTTTCGGTATGACTTCGCTGCCAACTTCTACTGCGATTCGCCGGCAATCTCGTCCTCAACTTGGACTTTGTGATATTCCCAGTCCGCGATGGTTTTCGGTTCGCCCTGGGATTCATTCGTCAGCAGTCGACAGCCAACGACGTCGTTGCGATGTTCGACCTGGACAACAACAGGCAAGCTGCGGCTATCGTTGAAGTGCAGCATCCCTCGAAACTCGATCACCTCCTCGGTTATCGCCCCCGCGACCAGTTCGCCCTCAATCGCGCCCGCTGCTTCCACGTAATACTCCTGCGTGACAATCACCATTTTCCATTGCTGAGAATTTGGTTCGAAATAGCAAAGTCGGCGTCCCGCGGAACGTTCGCCGGACCAAGATTCCGCGAAGAAAAACGGTGTCGATGAGCTCTCGCTATCGCTGGTCGCAATATCTTGGCCGGTTTGTGAATCCATGATTTGCCAATGGCCGCGCCAAAAATCCAAGTCGCGATATTCTTTGCGGTTGCCGGCAGGCAGGCCCCGTTCAGCCAAGAGCTGAAACTGTGGGGAATCTTCAAAGCTAACGAATGCTGGATTGTCGCGCAGGTCCATCTCGCGAAGCCCTGCATCCACGGCTTCTTCAAGAGTTTGCATGGCCGCGGTTAATTCTTGCTGGCCAACTTGCACTTCGGCGATTCGCAACAACGCGGTTGGCCGGATTCGTTCCGACCGCGCAGCTTCTTGATAAGACATCAACGCCAACTCAGTCGAGCCGGTATGTTGATACGCAAGCCCCAGCATGTACCACGTATGTTTCTCGTGCGGTCGCTCGCCCAGCACAATGTTGAGGTGTTCGATTGCGTCAGCATATCGACCTTCAGAAATTGCAAGGCGGCCCGCTCGGGTCGCATTGCCTGTGTTGACCGGCGGAAGGCCTGAGCGGCTTGGGCCTTGAGCTGCAACCGCTGAAGCAATGACCACAACCAACGCAATCACCAATGCACACCGCGAATGGCGGATAACGCTGGCGAGCGGGCGAATTGACTCATGCCTAACGGACATGGGCAATCATATACCTGGGGCTTGCTGACGGACTTGCTGTTTGGTGTCCGCTAATTGGTGTCCATCGACAAGCTACCGCAAAATCGCGGCGGGGTTCGTATGCAGATTCACACCTTCGCTATTGGCGAAGCTGATTACGAAGGAGAAGGGCATTCGCGGCAGCCTATTCGCGAACAGGATCCTCGGTCCGCATCGTCACGCTCTTTTCGTGCGCAGTCAGTCCTTCCAATCTTGCCAACAAAGAGATGTCATCGGACCCTGCTTGCAAATCTGCTTCGGCAAGTTTGATCACACTGTGGGATCGCAAGAAGGCTGTGGCCGCCAGCCCCGACGCAAACCGCGCCGTCCCGCCTGTTGGCAAAACATGGGAAGGACCGGCCCAATAATCGCCAGCGGCAACCGGCGCATGTGGACCAACAAAAACAGCGCCTGCGTTGCGCAACTTTGGCAGCAAACTTTCGGCGTCATTGGCGGAAACGTGCAGGTGTTCGGTCGCCAACAAGTTGGCCAGCACGCACGCCTCATCACGATCTTTGACAACGACGAGCGCACCATAGGCTTCCAGGCTTTCTCGCGCAAGTTCTCCGCGGTCAAGTTCCCCCAGCAGCCGTTCCAACTCGTTTTGCACGGCATCAACAAACGATGCTTCCCAGCTGAGCAAAACGGCCGAGCCGGGCGCATGTTCGGCTTGCGCGATGAGATCCGCCGCGGTCCAATCAGCGCGAGAAGTGGAATCGGCGATGACGACGACTTCGCTGGGACCGGCAATGCTGTCGATATCGACTTCGCCAAAAACAAACTTCTTGGCCAATGCCACAAACATGTTGCCCGGACCAACAATCTTGTCGACGCGCGGCAAGCCTTCAATGCCATACGCTAGGCTGGCGACAGCATGCGCTCCGCCCAGGCGATAGACTTCGGTGATGCCAAGTTCATGGCAAGTGGCCAGCACGTGGGGATTGTTGGCCCCGTTGGCTGTCGGCGGAGCGACGATCGCAATCTGCTCCACTCCCGCAACCTGAGCAGGGACGACCGTCATCAACACGCTGGAAGGATATGCGGCCGCCCCGCCGGGAACGCAAACGCCAACGCGTGCCAACGCCTCGTATGATTGTCGCAGTTCGCCACCGCCGGGAAGAGCGACGCAAGACTCTTGCGGCAACAACGCCTGTTGAAATCGCGTGACGTTGTCGCGGATCCGTCGCACGGCTGCCAAAAAACTTGCATCAACGGAATTGTGCGCTTCAACGAGTTGTTCCGCAGAAACCTGCAACGTGGCCGAGCGCAAGTCGGCCCCGTCAATGCGGCTTGAGTAATCGAGCGCCGCGGACAAACCCTGATCGCGGACATCACCGCAGATTCGCTCCACAACCTGCTGCGGTGAAAGCGCTTCGCCGAAAACATCAATCGTCTTCTGGCGACCGGCTTCGCTGACAATATCACCGCGCGGGCTGAGCTTCTGACGGAGAGCTTCTAGCTCCGCCACGACGTCTTGTTCGCTTGTATTTAGCCGAGCAATGGAAAAGGGCATGAAGTTTCAGATGAGCTAGTTTTTGAGAGGCGGAAAGAGCAAGCCGCGCCAGAATCCTACTCGCCCGATTGACGAATCGGCAACGGGGGACTAACTTGAGTGATCGATCAACAATCTCCTCTCGGGCACAATTGAGGCCAGGAAATGCGTCAAAATCTTAAGTGGCTCGCCGTCGTCGCGATCGTTTCGTTCCTGCTGGTGCCTGCTTTTGCCGGCGCCGCAGATTCAGAAGTCGTAGAAGTAAAGACCAATGGATCAAGAACTGCCGAACCCAACGAACACGTCAAGCCATTGGAGCGATTGATTGGTACCTGGCGGACACCTGCCAATCTTGGCGAGACCGACGAAGGGCTGAATAGTTACAACGTCTTTTCCTGGGGTTTGGGTGGCCAGATGCTGGCCTCGAAGACTTACACCGTTGCGGATGGACAGGAATCGCTGGCCTACGAAGCCTGGCAGTACTGGCATCCCGGTGAGGAGTCGCTCAAGCTGACCGAAATCTCCGCGGACGGCACGATCTACGAGGGCACGCTGTCCGTGGAAGGAGATGTCATTACGTACTTTTGGAAGGCTTATGCCGGCGAGCGCGTGATCGAATTCAAGCAAACCATCACTTTTGAGGGTGATAACCGCTATCTGTTCGCGGCATTCGCCAAAGATGGCGACAATTGGCGACGTGTCATTGGGGCCACCTTTGTGAAAGACGCAGAGTAAGTTGTGAGCGGAATCGCCCATGCTCGCTGCGGCAAAATCGCTATTTTCTCCGCATCCCATTGTTTCGTGACATATGTTTAAGATGAGGTGAAGCGCCTACGGAGTCCGGTTATGCGATCACAATCCAAGAAACGCGGAATCAGTACCGTGGAGATGGTTGTGATCGTCGCGGTGCTTGGCATTGGCGTCATCATCGCGGTCTCTTCCATGACGCCCCAAGTCAACGTCGAACTAAACAACACGGCGGACTTCGTCAGCAATCCCGCTGGCTTTGGCAACGGCGGAAAAGGCGGAGGTGGTGGCGGGCTGGGCGACGGATTTTGACGCTGCTGGTCTTGTTCTGCAGAACTTACGCGTCCACCATCTTTGGCGTTCGAATTTCGCTCAGTCCGAAAGCGAGCCAGGCCAACTTCCGCGCGTGACATCTGCGATGGACGAAATCCCCACGCGGCTTGCGCTTGTCTTGTCAGAAAACTCTCGCTGTCGATAATCACAGCTTCGTGTGATTTGCACGTCACATCGTCGCCGATGATCCAGCGGGAGGGAAAGATGGCTGGCGGTTTGCAAAGCGAATTGTTCGCGCAGCGAGGATTTCTGCCGGCGGAAGATCCGGCCCAGAAGCTTGACGATCCCAAGATCGCCATGCTCGATGAAATTGGGCATGACTTGCCGAGCTTGCTCTACAAGTCTGACTTTCGAGACTTTGCTGAGAAGTTGACGATTCCCGCCTGGCCTGAGGACCGCGCAAGTGCGGACGACTTGCCGCAAATGCGGTTGTACTACGTGCGGCTGGGGTTCATCGCCAGTGCGTACATCAACCAGGTGGGTCAACCGCCATCCACCCGGTTGCCGCAGAACATCGCGCGTCCGTTGTGCGACATCACATCGCGTTTGGATCGCCCTCCGGTTCTCAGCTATGACGGCTATGCGCTGTATAACTGGAAGCGATTCGATCCCGCTGGTCCAATCGCCCTGGGCAATATCGATACGCTGCAGAACTTTGTGCACATGTACGATGAGCACTGGTTCATTCTGATCCACGTCGAGATTGAAGCGATGGCTGCGGCCATCCTCGCGGCGGCCGCCAAGATTCAAGCGGCGCTTGCCGATGGCCCGAAGCCCGAGTCCGCGGATGCCGTCACAACCGCGTTGCGAGAGATTGCGGCTTCCGTCTGGCGACAGGTGGAAGTCCTGCGGCGAATTCCCGAGAACATGTCGCCTGCGCTTTACTTCAGCACGTTTCGGCCATACATCCGCTTCTTTGAAGGCGTTGTTTACGAAGGCGTCAAACAAGAGCCGGCCAACTTTCGAGGCGAAACCGGCGCACAAAGCAGCATCATGCCGGCGCTTGTGGCCTTGATGAAGATTCCGCATCAGCCGTCCATGTTGACCAATCACCTGGCCGATATGCGGAACTTTATGCCGGCCGAACATCGCGGCGTGTTGGACGAGATCGAGTCGATTCCCGATTTCCGTGGGCTGCCTGACCGGATTGTGTACAACGACGTCCTCAACGCCATGGCGACGTTTCGCGAAATCCATCTCGGTTGGGCACAGGAGTACATCAATCGCTGGGTGGATGACCCCCGAGGAACGGGCGGCACAACTTACATGCATTGGCTTCAGCAACTGATTGATGAGACACGAGCGCACCGTTTGACTTAAACACCTGACATGACCACACCGCCAGATGAAGGGCAATCGCAGCCAACAACAGATTACGTCATCTGCTTGGATCAGTTCTTGCGTGTTTGCAAACTCGTCGGCACCGGCGGCCAGGCGAAGATCTTAATTCAAGCTGGCGAAGTCAAACTTAACGGTCAAACCGAGACGCGCCGCCGCAAAAAGCTGCAAGCGGAAGACGTCGTCGAATTCCAGGGCAACTCTTATCGCGTCGCGGAATACGTGCATTGTCCCAATGGCAGTTCGGACGATGACGCGGTACACACGCAGGACTAACCGGCCGGATTGACAACGCGCCCCATGAACAGGATGCAGCCTGTTTCATTGTCGCGAATCAAATACAGAAACGGATGGTCCGCGCGGAAAATGGTGGGGTTGACCGCGGCGCTTGTCGCTCCAAATGCCAGGCCGGTTGCGGCCGCGGCTTCCGTGCCTTTTTCGTTGACGTCGATGAACGCCTTGTGCATGACGGCCGTGATATACAGTTTTTCGTCAGTTGTTATCCCAGAGAAGTCAGCCGCGTCGCGATCAAACGCATCTGCCATCCCCATGTCTCCCAACACGTTCGACAACTGAAACGTTGAGCTAAGCGAGAACTTTGGCATCTGTGTGATCACCAACTTCAGTTCGGCATCTGCAAAGTACTGCTCAAGCTTGTCGGCGTTGAGATGCTCTTCCAATTTGGCAAGCCCATCAACTGACTCAGGCAATAGAACCCACATCGAACATTTGCCGTCCTTGTAGGGAAGCTCAAGGCACGCTAGGTCATCAAATTTGCCATGACGGAAGCGAGCTTTCTGGCCCATGAATTTGACGGTCACGTCTTCATCCTCAGAGACATGAAACGTGCTGTCATGCGTGGAGTTGGCATCGAACTTTTGTTGCCATTCCGCCTTGAAGTAGATGGCATTGGTCAGCACCAGGCGAGTGTATTGATCGAGCGTGCCGCCGGGGATCAAATCCGTAATCTTGTTGTTGGTCTCATCGGCAACCCAAGCATTGATTTCCTGGCGCGCCGCTTCGGCATTGTTCTGGAAATCGACTGGGCCTAACTCCGCGCCATAGCTATCGCGTGTTGTGGCAAGAAAATCCGCCAGGAAGTCGTAGTTCGCTTGGCCCCACAGCCGATTGGCCATGCGAATTTGCATGCCTTGCTTGTCGCTAAGCAGTTGCGAGCGCAATGCGGCAAAGGCCGGGTGCAACCGCTCGTCTGCCAATTCAAAATGCAGCACGTTCCGCATCTGATCAGCGGTCTGCGAGCGTGCGCCGGCGAGAGCCATGGCCAAAGTGGTGGAAATGCTACCTGGCGAATAGAACAAATTGCCGGGCTCATTTCTCAGCCGCTGATACAAATCGAGCGCGAACTGGTTGTTGTTCCGCGCAACTTCCCGCATGTCTTCCATTTGGGATTCCGTCAGTTGCACTTCAGCCGGAGATTGCTCCTGCGGTTGAACCGTCGGCTCAACTTCCTCACAGCCGGAAAACGCTGCCGTCCCGGAAAACCCCAGAGCGGATAGTGCGGCCAACACAGCATAGATACGGATCGACCTCATTTTGGCTTCCTTGTTGTCTTGAGGATTTGAATCACTGCACAAACGCATTTTAGGTCAATTCAGCAATCCCAGTATTGATTTGACGGTTGGCGGCACGGCTTTGTTACACGCCTGGCCACCACGATTTCCCGAAGCCAAGTGTTCACTTGGGTTTGCGCGTTGTTGTCGCTGTTGCAAAGTTGTCGTGCGAAAACTTTCGGACGCGTTTGAAACGATTTTGCATGCGTCGGAAACATTTCCCCATGCGTCAGAAACATTTCCCGCCGCGTCCGAAATTGTTTCGTGCGCGGTGTGAATCTTTCCACACGCGGCGGAAACTGTTTGCCTTGAAGAGGATATGGACTTGGAACGGATCGCGCATGGACGATTCGCCCGATTCAGACTCGTGTTCCCGTGTTGGTGTTGCGTTGCGGTCATTGGCGTTGTTTGTTTTTTCTCCGGAGAGTCTGGGGTAACAGGGCGCTTGAGGTGTCACGGCCCGGACAGCCAAGGATTCCCTCACTGGCTTCCTCACTTTGCTCGGTCCAGCCGCCCCCACCCAATCCTTCAATCCGCGGCCATCCAAACCCCGGGCAAGACTTCTTGCCTTGCGAGATTTTCTCAACGAGATTTTCTCAACAGCGGCTCGCTGTTGTTTGTCGAGGCTCAAGTTCGCAGGAAACGTGCGCAGTGCCCAAGGCCAAAACTGCAGTTCCGCGAATTTTTTTTTGGGACTTTTTCGCCCCAAAACTATCTCGTGAAATGGGCATGCAAATGCGCGTGCGGAAGCATTTGTGGCGGCCTATTTTGGCAGTTGGAAGCGCGTTTTGAGCGCGCGGCGAGGGGCGAGAAACGCCCTAGAATTTGCCCCACCTAGAGAGCGCGGATATTGAAGAAGAAGCGTTCAACACAGTTTTCGCAAGCTGAACGGCAGCTCTCTAAGGAACGCTAAGAAGGTGAGCGCATAAAAAACCCGCCGTGGCGGGGCAGGGACCACGACGGGGTGTGTCGAGCGCTTGGCCCAACAAGAAATAGCTTAACCGCGATCAGATGTTCGTCAACTGTTTTGTTTAGGAATGCAGACATGTGCGTCGACGCTAAGTCGAGGAAAAAATGGATGGTTACCTTCGGCCTTGCCTCCGTGCTGAGCGCGTTCAGAATCGCGCATTTGCCGTAACTCCTGAACAATTCAAAGAATTCGTTGGCTTAGCCCCGCCAAAGAAGTACAATCCGGCCAGTCGCGACGGTCTCGCGACTAGCAGAGGGGTGTCGATGGTTAGGACCGTTTGAAGTTCTTCTCCTGAGCCCGCCGCAATGGTAAGTCGAGTGCCCACAAATGGGCGATTGCGAGCCAGTGGCAATCTGCTTTTTATTTTTTCTCGGGTTGATGGTTGGGCCAGCGGCCTGAGTCGTTATGCGTTGGGTTTCGAGGAGTGCGCAATGCCACAAGGGAAGATCAAGAAGTTAGTTTCAGACAAGGGTTTTGGATTTATCCAAGGGAATGGCGACGACATGTTTTTCCATCATTCGGTCGTGCAAGGTTCTTCGTTTGAAGAACTGCGCGAAGGCCAAATGGTTGAGTACGAAGTCGGCAGCGGCCCCAAAGGCCCACGAGCAGAATCCGTGCGTCCCGTCGACTAGTTGACGGCAGCACCGCAAGCGACATCTGATTTTCGCAGCCTGATTCCGGCAATCCGGCCGCGACAGATTGTTCGCCACTCGCACAATCGCGCACCGCCCTGAGTTCATCTCCTAGGGCGGTGTTTTTTTGCGCTGAGTTTGTTTCTTCGGTGAGCGCTCTGGGGCATTCTTCTTTCGGCTGCTCGCTTGTAGTTGGCCTTTGCCGGAATTCTTGCCGCAACGGTTTGTTCGCAACACGGACCGAAAATGACCTGGCCCAAAATATGCTTGTGGCCAAGACTCAAAATATGCTTGTGGCCAAGACTCGTTGGGGAATGATCGACGGGGAATGATCTGCGGCATTTGGCAGCATAAGCGAATGTGGTTATGTCGCCTCACGAATATGCGGTTATCTGATTGGGGCAATCTTTGGGGCGATTGAGATCCCGGCGAAGGGGAGCCCGCTGAATCGCATCAGCGAGCTATTCTTTTGAGCCACAACACTATCCCTTTGAGCGACATCGCGGCGCTTTACCTAACGAGTTATGTCAGTCCTGCCAGCAGCAACAAGACGCAGTTCAAAAGCCGTGAGCTTTCACGCCTGGATGCCGCTGCTGCTCTTGCCAGTCTGCGCGGCAGTTGTGCTTTGGGCCGCGCCGCAATGGATCTTCATGTGGGGGCTGGCTGTCAGCATTTACGCCGGTCTGAAGTGGCTGACATTTGCGGATAGCGCGGCCGCAAGGAATGCTCCGCTTGCGGGAAAGTTGAGCTACTTGTTCCTGTGGTGCGGAATGAATGCCGACAGCTTTCTGGCTGGTCAACGTGAGACGTACGCGCGGCCGGCAATGAGAGAATGGACGTTGGCGGTAGCAAAGATTGCCTTGGGGTTTAGCTTGATCTATCTGGCTGTTCCGCAGCTGCGGCAGTTCGGAACGTTGGCAGTCGGATGGACCGGCATGGTTGGTTTGGCCTTTGTGCTGCATTTCGGACTGCTGCACATTGTTTCGCTCGCCTGGCGAACCGCAAGTTACAACGCTCCGCCGATCATGAACAAGCCGCACGTTTCGACATCGCTCGCCGAGTTTTGGGGCAAGCGCTGGAACACGGCATTCCGTGACCTTGCTCATCGCTATGTTTTTCGGCCTGTTGTCAAACGCAGAGGTTTGATGGTCGCCACTCTGGCGGTCTTTGTCGCCTCGGCGTTTGTTCACGAGATTGTGACCACTCCAGCCGCCGGCGGCGGGTATGGGTTGCCGTCACTCTATTTCTTGCTGCAGGGAACTGCGTTGTTGTTTGAACGCAGCCGCGTGGGCAAACGCTGGAATTTAGGCAGCGGAGTCTCGGGACGGATCTATTGCCTGATTGTGATCTTGGCGCCTGCGGTGATATGTTTTCCGCCGGCTTTCCTGGAGAACGTGACGCTGCCGATGCTTGACGCCATTGGAGTTCGCTAACCTCATTCTGCGCAATACCGCAAGAACTGGCTTGGAACCATGTCGATTGAACCTGCGCAACTTCGCGCGATGATCCTCTTCGGCGGCGCCCTGCATTTCTGTGTCTTAATTGCAGCCGGGCTGGTACCGGGCGTGCTGGACTGGCGGACGGAGTTGGCAAAGCTGCCGAAAATGTTGCGCCAGTTGTTTTGCGTTTATGGAGCGTTCATTGCGCTCACCATCGTCTCGTTTGGCTTACTCACGCTGCTCTATGCCAGTGAACTTTCCTTGGGCACACCACTGGCGAGAGGACTTTGCACGTTCATTGCCGTGTTCTGGGGCGCGCGATTGGCAGTCCAGTTCTTGGTGTTTGACGCCAGCGAATATTTAACCAACATCTGGATGCGCGTTGGTTACCAACTGCTGACACTGGCGTTTATTCTGCTGACTGTGATCTTCGGATTCGCCGCGCTGTCGCCCGCGGTGGGCACTGTTGGTTGAATGGGTCGCAGACACCTTCGTCATTCTCTGCTTTTGCGCAGATGGCAGCGCGGGCAACCCGACGGAAGAGACAACACCGGGAATACGCAACGACGCCTACTCCTCTTCAACCCGGCGGACGTACACATAGTACGCGCCGCAGAGTTGGACGCCGGATGAGTCAAAGAAAGTGGTCACGAGTTCCGTTGGCCCTTGGTGCAAATCCAATTGGAACGTGACCGATTGGGCGTCGGCTGCCACTGCTTGAGTTTCGTTCCGCTGCTGGATGGCAATGGCTGCGGATTTGATATCCAGCGGCACGCCGCGAGGATAGCGGCCATCGGTCACTTGCTCCGCAGGGCAACCGGCGGTCAACGGTAATGAGGCTTCACGCGGCCAGCGACGGAGTTCAAAGTCGTACGTTCCGGGCTGATCCACGATCACGTGCCAGGTCCCGTTCTTTTGCGCACCGTTGCGGATCTGCCGCTGTTGATCCACAAAGACGTCGTACCATTCGCAGGCGGTCAGACGGGCGGGGTTCTCAAGTTCGTTGCCGATGATGATGGGCTGCGGTTCATTGACGAGCGGCTCCACTTCGCTCCACCACTCTTGCAGATGAGCCTGCATGGCGGCGGCGACGTCAGGATGGTCTTCGATGACGTTCCGCTGCTGCGCGGGGTCAGTGGTGAGATCGTAGAGTTCGCGATTCTCCAGCAGTCGCCAACGTTTCCAGAGCACGGCCGCTCCATCCATCCTCGGCGTGGCCGGATTGTCATCAGGTGTGATTCGAATTGGCATGCGGCTGTAGTTGATCACAAGCTTGCGGTCGTCGAGAGAATCGGTCTCGCCACGCAACAGCCCGCCGAGGTTAATTCCATCCAAGTTCGATTCCGCCGCCGGCAGGCCGCAAAGATCGAGCAGCGTTGGCAGCAAGTCCTGCACTTGTGTCAGTTCGGAAACTTCGCCGGGCTCGCGCAAGCCGCCCTCGGGCCAGCGGACGAAGCATGGCGCGCGATGTCCGCCTTCCCACAAAGTGACTTTGCCACCCCGCATGCCGGCGTTGAAGTACCGCGGCCCCATGGTGCTACCGTTATCCGTCAGGAAGATGACGATTGTGTTGTCGCGAAGATTCTGTTCGTCCAGGAACTCTTCCAATCGCCCCATGTTTTCGTCAATGTTGGCGATCATCGCCAAGAAACTGACCAGCGCTCTGACGCGAGCAGGCTCGATCGCCGCAACTTCGCCTTTGTCCTGAGCTTCAATCAGCGCACGCCGAATGGGATCGCGGTATTTCTCCGGAACAAAGTGCGGCCCGTGTGGTGCGTTGGTTGGCAGGTAGGTAAAGAATGGCTTCCCTTCGGCGGCGCAACTCTTCATCCAATCCATGGCCTGGTCAAAGAAGACATCCGTGCAGTAGCCCTCGAATTCTTCTGGCTCGTTGTTTCGCCAATATGTGTCGTCGAAGTAGTCATTGTTCCAGTAATCGGGCACGGCGCTGACATGCGACGACGGAAACCAGACGGCAGTTTCAAATCCGCGATCATGAGGGCGATATGGGTAGTTGTCGCCCAGGTGCCACTTGCCGAACATGCCCGTCCGATAACCGGCAGCGGAGAAGTGGTCCGCCATGGTCTTCAAGTCGCGCCGCAACAGGGTTCGCCCGCTGCTGACGTTCATCGCTCCGTTGCGGAAAGCATCGATTCCCGTCATCAACTGGCCGCGCGTCGGCGTGCACATGGGAGCGACGTGAAAGTCCGTGAACCGAACGCTCTGCGTAGCCAGGCTGTCCAGGTTTGGTGTGGAGAGCACGGGATTGCCATGACAGGAAAGTTCCCCGTAGCCCTGGTCATCGGTCATCACGATAATGACATTTGGCTGGGCAACGTCTTGTTGGCCGGCATTCGCGACATCGCCCAACGTGAGTATCCCGCAGGCAAAAAGCACCGCGATTAGCGACAAGCAGAAGCTTCGAGTCATTTCTCCATCTCCGGATCGCAACCAACGGGATAATTGGCCGGGATAACTGGCTGTTGAGCAATATTCTATTGCGCGGCATCACCGCCAAGCGAATACAGGTGCCCTGTTGTTCGGATGATCAAGCGGCCATCAGCGATGGCTGGCGTCGCATGGCAAGTTTCGTCCAGTGAATTGCGACCGAGTTCCTGGAACGTCTTGGCGGCCGCCAAGATGACCACCTCGCCAGATTTCGAAACGCAAAACACCCGATCATCACTGCACACTGGTGAACTGAAGAACCCACCGCCCAGCCGCTTCTGCCAGTGGACTTCGCCAGTGTTGACATCCACGCACGTTGCAATTCCGGCGTCGTCAAACAGAAACAGCAGATCATCTTTGCAAAGCGTTGTGGGTACGTAGGGCGCCGCGCGCGAAACCCGATAGGCCAGCTTTGGCGATTGGCCTGAAGTGGGCGGCTTGACCGCCACCAGTGAGTTCCCGCCACCCCCGGAACCGCAGCTTGCAATCAGGTAGTCACCAGCCATGTATGGCGAACTCACGCTTCGCAGATTCAACAGCGGCTGACCGTCAACGGATGTCAGTTGCCAAAGCTGTTGGCCGGTTTCTGGATCGTACGACGTGATCCCTTGTGCCAAGCTGTTGATGACAATCTGAGGGCTTTCGCCATCTGGTTGATAAACCAGCGGCGCGGAGTAGTTCGTCACGGAACTTTCATGAGACGTCTTCCACAGCGTTTCGCCGCTTTGGGCGTCCATGGCAATGACGAAGCTGCCAGGACCGTTTTCCTGATCCGAGTCAACGAAGACAAAGATCCGGTCGTCAAACAAAGTTGGACTAATCCCGCAGCCATGCTGAGCAACAAACGGGCCCAGCTCTCGGCGCCAAAGTTCTTCGCCATCGTGATCGAGCGCAATCGTTGTGAATTGCTCGGGCGTTGCCCAGCAGAAGTAGACGCCGGCCTCGCCGACGGCGGCAGAACCGCTGGCGTAGCTGTTCAAAGCATGTTTTGGATAGGTCGAAGAGGCATAGCTCTTCTGCCAAATTATCTCACCATCGGCCGCATCCACGCACATGAACACATGGGCTCCCGACTGGTCGTTGCCGCCTGACAGATAGATTCGGCCATCCCAGACCACCGGGGACGAATGCCCGGTTCCGGGAAGTTCGATCCGCCAGTTGAAGTTGGAGTCCGCCCATTCGTTGGGAAGATTCTCAACGGTTCCCATTCCCTGGCCATCCGGGCCACGAAAGCGGGGCCAGTTTTGTGCATCCGCCGGCGTTGAGCAGAGCGCCAGCGCGGCAAAAAAGGCAAAAATCAACGGCATCCGGCTCGAAGTCACAAACGACATCATCATTCCTGCGTTACGTGGTGAAGACATCCAATAAGCGGGCCATTATGGCTGCATGCTCCACAAATGGCTACGTCCGAACTGGCTACGTCTTAACTGAAAAACGTCCCAACTCGTTTGACTTGGGTTGGCCTTTCCAAACAAGAACTCGTCAAAGCTTCTTCCGACGGGTGCTTTCGGGCGGAACTGTTATTGCAAATTGCTGGCAAACTGGTGAAGTCTAGCTTCATCCTTGGCGTTCTCTTGCGGGCAATCGCTTGAATCAGACCGCAGGCTTGTCGGCGGGACGTCTGGACGGCAAACGCGAACTCGTTATACTGTCAAGGTTTACCACCAGAGTGGTCGAAGTGAGAGTCCAGGCATCCCCATTTTCCGGGAGGTCCTTGCCATGAAACTCATCAAAAAGCGTCACACCATCTAAGGAGCAAAAGTTGGTCAAGCTGACATTACGAGACAACGAATCCGCACAGGAGGCCGTCCGCCGATTCCGCAAGCTGGTTGAACGCAGTGGAATCAAGAAAGAAATGCGTCGCAAAGAGTATTATGAGAAGCCCAGCGAGACGCGCCGTCGTGCTCGCCTGCGCGCGGAACGTCGCAACCGCCGCGTCACCAGCTTCCGCTAACATCGCAGCTGCGATCGGCTGTTCCCCATCGCTGTCAGGCCGGTTGGGATCGCTGCTTGGGTTCTGGATCGGTGGGACCCTCGTGCAGTGGCTTTTCGACGTGCATCCACTGCGCGAATTGCCAGGCTGAAAGACAGCGAATCGGACAGCTGATGAGGTGTCTTAGGTCGGAGATCTGCCGGCCAATGGAGGCTGCCTGGATGTCTGA
>CALJLD010000164.1 GCA_937982665.1 uncultured Planctomycetales bacterium | reverse complement strand
CGAGAATCCGCGCACAAAGCCTTGTTGCTTGATTAAGCAAAAAGGCGTCGCCTGTACAAACATGACAGGCGACGCCAGGGCGACACAACACATTTCGTTGCTTGCTGCGACGCGGACCAGAGCAGACAAGTCCTGTGCAGCAGGGTTATGATCTATTATTGCCCTGTGTTTGTCGGGGCTGGCAAACGCGGCGGCGGCGCCGAGTCACGGAACATCACGCGCGTCGAGTTGATCTCTTCCGCTGACCAGCCAGGAACACGCAGGTTGGTGGCCATGACTTGCACGGGCATTCCTTCAGGCACATAACGTTGTGCGACGGAACGCACGGATGTGATGCGGCCTTCGAGTTCCAGTGCGGTTGCGCCGGTCTCAACATAAACCGTGCGGAACTGCGGCGGAGCTTGCGTCATGATCCATTGCACGCGGAGTGCGCCTGCTTCGGTAAGGTTGGTTGTTCCCGGTTCAAAGTGGTGCGCGCCGAGTGTGTTCTGACGAGCCCAGCCTTTTTGCACCATGATCGAGAACGGCTCATAAACCGCGCGGCGATCATAGTGGTTGAAGGGTTCTGGCCAGGCGTTGTTGCGTTCCAAATCGCGGCACATGGAATTCCAAATGTCGCTGCACCAATCGCCAGCTTGTGCCTGGCTGGCCGGGCAAACGACGGCTGCCGCTGCGGCCAAGGCGGCCACGCCAAGAATTCGTTGCATGGTTCACTCCCGTTGGTTCCTGGGGGAAGGGCAATTGCGGCCGTTGGTTCCAACGGCGGGGACGAGCCAGGGATGTTTCGCGAGCAAGGCCCGCCCGGCATACGTCCATAGTTAGATATCGGCTACCTGGCGGCTTCCGCCATGACCGTTCAGAAAACAGTCAATCAAACGGCCAAGTGAAACTTTGCGGCCTGCTGAGAAATTGCCTAACCCGCACGGCCGTTGCTAGCGGTGAAGTGGATCGATGAACGCGGCATTAAACCGTCTGCTACCCCGGCGTGACCGTCACCCGGCGAACCTGCGGTGACAATTCTTCCACGGCAAAGTCCACCGAGACGAACTTCTGGATGATCTCCATGTTCGTCGTGGTGTGTGGCGTGAGTTCGCCTGTTACAAAAACTCCGCCAGCGCCAATCGCCATCGGTAATAAGAGTTGATCGGCCAGATGTTGGCCAACGGGCGCGCCGGCGTGCAGATACTCGTGTACTTCCATTCCCAACCGCGCGGCCACGCCTTCGGCAGGCAAGCCGCGCTCACCGCAAACGGAATGAAGCTCTGTCACGTTGCCGTCAGTACATTCCGCGTAGAGAACATTCCCAGGCGATGCGCTGTGAGGAAACTCCACGGTCTGCAATTGGTTCTCAGCCAGATCGAACTGCTGTGCGAGGAACCCCAACTCGCGGTCTGCAATATGCCGCGGCAACTTCGCCAATACGCACATGCCGGCAGTCACTCGCGGTGGTTGCGTCTGTAACAGGCGAATCCGCTGCCAGGCTTGCGGTGGCTGAATGCGGGCAATGATGCGGCCGCCGCCTTTGGGATAGAAGCCGGGCTTTTGCAACTCAAGGTCCAGAGTCGCCCCCATGGCGGAAAGTTGCGGAGCAAAGACACGCTGCAAGAACTCAACCGGCGGCGCGAGTGGATTGTGCGTGCCGCCGCGAATGCGAACTCGCGAGGGACCGGCACAAGTCAACAGCGGCGGCAAGACCGTTTGTAAGACCAGTGTTGTGCTTCCGGCAGTGCCGACATCGAAATCGTACTCGCCCGCTTTTACTCGGCCAGGCGAGAACTCCATGGTCTGCGAGCGCAACTCGGCCCCGCTGACCTTTCCGTTGCACAGTTCCCTGGCCGCCAGCACCGCGGTCAAGTGTTGACGGGCAAGCCCCGGCTTTGAGCGATTCGCGCGAATCCGCGACACCGAGAACGGCTTGCCGGTGATGATGGAAAGCGCGAGCGCGGTACGGAGGATCTGCCCACCGCCTTCACCGCGGGAGCCATCGATCTTGATCTTGCCATCGGCGGACATACTTCAGCCTGTCAGCGAGAGTCTTCTTCCTGCGTGATCTCAGGAGAGACAAGCCAGCGAAGCAAAAGTTCGGCATAAGCAAAACGCCGCCCGTCACAGTGACGAGCGGCGTTGCATTTTCTTAAAGATAACGAACTCTAGCGAACGCCGTGCATCATGCGATTGATGATCTTCACAAGGAAGAAGCAGACAACCGAAGCCCCGATCAAGACGATCGCGATGTATGTGAAGTAACTTTGCGGCGACAAGTATTCCCAGTTTTCGCCAGCGAGACCGGCGGCGAAGTTACCGAAGAAACTTGTCAGCAGCCAGATGCCCATCAACATGGTGGCGAAGCGCCGCGGCGCCAGCTTGCTGACCATGGAAAGGCCAACCGGTGACAAGCACAGTTCACCCAAGGTGCAGAGGATGTAGAACCAGAACAACCACCAAGAGCTGACGCGATACTCCGCGGAGTCTCGGTAGAGCTGGTTCAGGGCTTCGCGGAATTCCGGGTTTGCGCCGGCAACAAGCAACTGCTTGTAGTCCTTGTCGGCGAGTTCCTCGGTAACCGCGAAGGTGACTGTGGTTCCGCCCGTGGCGGCTTCGGATCCATCGGCAAACGTCAAGGTTTCACCATCAACAGTGACCTTGAATTCTTCCGGGTTGTAACCACGGAAGTAGTTCGGATCGAACTCATCGGGAACATCGGCAACAGTCCAGGTTGTGCTGAAACTCGCTTCTTCGCCGTCTTCCTCGCCGCCCTTGTTTGCTTCAGCCGCGGCCTTCTTATCTTCTTGAGACTTTAAGGCGAAGTCCTGGGCGGCTTTGACGTAAGCAGCAGATGCAGTTGCCCGCAAAATGCGGTCACGGTGGTTTTGGTCAAGCACGCCGTTGATGCTCAGCTTGCCGTCCTGCCAATTCATGCGGCCGCCATGTGCGATCATCTTTTCGGGCGGTTCCGCATCCTCTTCGCCCTCCGCGGATGCAGGATTCCAGGCTTCGTCAAACTCTTTTCGGTCAGCCGGCAAATCTGGCGCGTCAAGGAAGTACACGGAGCCATCGCGGACTTCAAAGCCTTCGGGCAATTGCGCAAGTTCCGTTTCGCTTGGCCCGTTTTCGTAAAGCGTTGCCCAGATCATCAGCGCGAACGCCATGCCTTGCAGGAAGACACCGATTGCCATCTTCCCGGCGATCGACAACTTGACGTTCCGCCGCGCCAGGAACAGCCACAGCCACGCGAAGAGTGGAGCAAAGCAGACAATCGCCAACGCATTGATTGACTGGAAAGACGTCGTCAAGACGGGGTTGAAATTGCCGAGCTTGCCGATCGCGTTCTTCGCAGTTGTCCAGTAGCCTTCTTTGGCAGGGTCAGTAAACAAACCTGGGTAGACTTCAGGTGTGTCCGGTGTTTCTGTCAGATAACGGTTTGTTGTCTGGTCAGCCCAGACATTCATTGCGTTTCCGGCCTGTTCAAACGCTCCCCAGAAGAAAACGACGAACATGAACAAGGCGTAGATTGCCAGCACGCGGTCACGCACCGCCATGCTGAGTTGCGCGAGAATCCAGGCGGCAAAGTACAACGAGATCGCACCAAACTCGCAAGCAATCATGTTGTCGAACGAAAGCGTATCCGTTGCCCAGGCGATCGGCGCGCCGATCATCACGATCACGCCCAACATCGTGAAGACGGATGGCGAAAGCTTCGAGAAGCTGGGCACAGCCGAAGGCGTCGATTCCGCTTCGGATTCGGTCATAACATGTTCGGACTCGTCTTCTTTCGTTTCACTATCGCTTTCGCCTTTTGGCTTCTTAAAGACAAGATTGGCAGGCAGTTCTTTGATTAGCGGCAAACCAACAACATAGGTCACCAGCCCGATGACCATACCCACGCCTGCCGCGCCAAAGCCCCAGTGATAGCCCAGGCCATCGGTATCTCTCAGCGCACCGCAGACCAACGGTGACAAGAACGCGCCGAGGTTGATCCCCATATAGAAGATCGTATAGGCACCGTCGCGCCTGGGATCATTTTGCGGGTACAGCCTCCCCACCTGCACTGACATATTGGGCTTAAAGAAGCCATTCCCCATGATCAGGAAGCCGAGCGCAGAATAAAATATCCACATGTCCTCAAAGGCCATTAGAAAGTGGCCAATGGACATCAAAATTGCCCCGATGATGATCGCCCATTTGTTGCCCAGATATCTGTCGGCGAGGAAACCACCCAGGATGGGCGTCAAGTAAACCAGCGAGGTGTACCACTTGTAGACGTTTGACGCATCCTCTTGCGTCATCTTGAAGTAGTCCACCATGTACAAGACGAGCAAAGCTCGCATGCCGTAGTAGCTGAATCGCTCCCACATCTCCGTAAAGAACAGAACGAACAGCCCGGTGGGATGGCCCAAGATGGTGCGTTGTTGGGGAACCTGAGAACTGGCTTCAGACATAGTGACTCTCGACTCGGAGACGATGTCGGCACAATCGCCGACATGCGGAATCGGATGAAATGATCATTACGCAGGGCCGCGCTCCTGGCGGGCCTGCGCCCCCGTATTTATGGCAGCGATTGAGCGATGCGCGAGAGATGAGACCAACAATTTCGGCCAACTGCCTCGCAAGCGGCTCAACGTCGAAGAAAGTCTAACGGCTCAGTGCTTTGCGAAGCAATAAAGAATTGTCAATTCCGGCGGCATAACGTGAGCAATCGTGTTCAGGCTGTGCCCGTTCACGATCAACCGTCACGTTCATCAGAGCTTTGCCGTCAATAGAGCGATGCGAATCAGCGAATGTTAGCGATTTCGCTCTTCGCGCGCGAGCTGGCCAAAGGCCACGGCTCTTTCGGCAGCCGCTTTCAGCAAGTCTGATTTCCCCAATCCTCGCGCGGCTGCCTGGGCCGTGCGAGCCAGGGCGACGGCCTCCGCATAGCGTTCCAGCAGAATGGCGTCATCGGCCAGGTCCAGCGCGGCCGTCACAACCGGCTCTCGCGATTCCGGCGGCCAGCGTGCCGCCTGGGCGAGCGAGGAAGACTTGAGTTCCAGCACATCGGCTTCAAAATAATCGCCGGTCAGATCAATCAATTCCAACATGGCCGAAGCATTGTTCGCCAGCGCCGATTGTTCAGTGGCCAATTGCAGCAGAGCGAGACGCCGCACAGCGTCAGGCTCCTGCTTGGCAGCCGCGGAAAGTTCCTCGGAAAGCTGCTGATGCTGGCCAGGCTCTTGCGCTTGTTGAATTTGGGATTCAAACTCTGTAGCCAGGGAGGTCAAGGCGGCTTCAACGGCGGCGTCAGCTGGCATCGCGACTTTCGCCCCAAAGCCGGTACCAGGATTTGCGTTTTCCGTTGGGGAATCTCCGCGGGGAGTCCCCATGTTTCCCTCGCCACTGGGAGTGCCGAGAGGATTGGCCGAAGCGATCAACTGCATTTCCGCGCGTAGGAGCTGTACGGACTCAGGCTCTTGCCCCTCAACTTCGGCCAGCAGTTCCTCCACGCGCTGCTGGTTTCCTTCCGGATCAACGATCAGGAACGCCGCGAGCGACAGCTTTCCGGCAGCCGAGTTTTCCGGAAATGCCTGCAACGCCAAAGCGTAGGCAAACTCCTTCTGCATTGTCGCGAACTCATGCCGTTCATTCTTGCCTTCACGGCGAATGGTGACGCCGTCAGCGTCCACGGCCACAATCCCGATGGCCACTCCGCCCAGCTCGATTTGGTCGGCCGGTTGCAGCGACCTGACGGCGTTCTCTACAGTCGTCCAGAAGTTGGCCGAGTAGTTGGCCAGGGTTCGCGTGGCCTCAATCTCTTGGCGGTGTTGATTGGCGGAATCCAGTTCCGCGGCTGCCGCAATCTTTTCTTCGGCTGTGGCGAAGTCTCGCTCGGCTAGCGCGTAACGTGCATCGAAAAGATTCTCTTGGATGGCGGCGAGTGCCGACACATCTGGTGGTGCCGTGTTGTTGTTTCCCGCATTTTCGCCAGCGTTGTTTGCGGGCGTGTCCGTTGTCGGCGTGTTTGCGTTGTTCGCCGTATTGTTGTTTGCTGGAGTGTTGTCTTCCGGAGTGTTCGTCGATGGAGTGTTGCTTAACGGACCATCGCTGTTGCCGTTGTTTGAGTTCGCGGCAGCGTTGTTGTTGGGTGCGTTTAGCGTCCCGTCGTTTGCGGAGTTATCGGAATTGGCTTCCGTGTTGTCCGCGTTGGAGCCATTGGTGTTCTCGGCCAGCTTCTCTTCTGCGGCGAATGGACCAATGCCGGCGGCGTATAAGACGACGCCTGTGATGAGCGCCAGGACTACCGCGGCTGAACCCCAAATGACGACAGCCGAAGGGCCGGAACTCTTGCGTGGAGGGTCGGTTGGGCGAACTTGAACTTGCGTGGCTGTTGTGGCTCGCTTTGGGGCGGCCGCGCGCCGCGCTGGCTGCGCTGGCATTGTGGGCTGCGACTTGACGCTGGGAGCGGCACCTGGCGGAAGGAGTTCCTCTGCCAGATTCGCTACGGGCAAATCTTCATCGTCGTCATCTTCCTCTTCGTTTCCCAACGTGGGCTCGGGCGCGGCCGCAGTTGCTGCAATGGGAGCGGGCTGGGCTACCGCGGCATCAGAAATTGCCGTGGGGCTGCCGCCGAGGGCCTTCTCGAGTTCCGCGTCATAGGCCGCTTTCTGCGAGGGGTCCAGCAAGCACTGCCGGGCCTCCTCGATTTCTCGCAATACGCGTTGTGCCAGGGCTTTGTTGTGAACGACGTGCTGGCCAGTGGCGGCGACTTGTGTCTGCACGGCTTCCGTGATGACGCCTGGGTCCGCCTCGAACAAAGGCAAGCCTAACAACATGTAGTGATCCGGACGGCTCCCGTCAGAAGGCAGGTTCAACCACTCTGAGTAAGGATTGGTCATGCTGGATTCAGAATTGGTGGGGAGAGGCGGGATTCTGGCGGTGTGTGGTGCTCGCGAACTGCAGTCGCTCACCGGCAACGTGTTATCGCGAAGCCTGGGCTGTGTGGACTCAGCGAACCGGGGATAGAACAGCTTTTTGACGTTCCGGCGGAGTTTTCCGTTCCCCGGCAATGCCACTTGAACAAGTATGAACAAAACCCGCCTGTCAGGCAAAAACGTTTGGGCGAAGTTGGCGACGACAGCAATCTTTGGCTTGTTTTCTCCACTGCTTGAGTGGCCCCTGGCGCTGAGTTAGAGTGATGACACGTCACGCCAACCCGTTGGCGACCGTCAAAATCATGTGCTGAGATTTCCGCAAGTCTGCCATGCGAGACATTATTCCCCAACTTGTCGACCGCATCCAAAATGGCGATAAGGTGGCCTATTGCCGGCTGGTGGAAACTCGCGGCAGCACACCGCAGAAAGCCGGCGCCGCGATGCTGGTTTTTGAGGACGGTTCGCAGGCGGGCACCCTGGGTGGCGGTTGTGTGGAGGCTGAAGTCAAACGCAAGGCGTTGCGAATCCTGGCCGGAGGACCGGCGGAGATTGTTTGCTTTCAACTCGATAACGATTACGGCTGGGATGACGGCTTGATCTGCGGCGGCAGGATGCAGGTCTTGATTGACCCGGTGCGGGATGAACAAACGCGGCAGTACTATCGCGCGTTGGCGAAGTTGATTGCTGCTGGGCAAGCTTGTCAGGAAGCGGTCTCGTTTGATGACGAGAAGTCCGGCATCCCTATGTCCGCATGCTTGCTGTTCGCGAATGAGGGAGAACTTGTCGCCGGGATTCGCACGGGCGAATTGACGGAAGACAAGATTCAAGTCGTGCGCGAGAAGTTACTCGCGTTGCGTGATCGACCTCGACCGCAAGCCGCGGATGGGTTGTCTTTCTTACCGGTCTTGGAACGTTGCCGGCTTGTGATTGTCGGTGGGGGGCACGTTGGCAAGGCTGTCGCCGAGATGGCCGTGGCGCTCGATTTTGAAGTCTGCGTTGCTGATGACCGGCCAGAGTTTGTTTCCAAGGAGCGGTTCCCGCACGTTGATGAAGTCTTCAGCGGACCGATGGACGATGTCCTGCCGCGCGTCGCGGTGACGCCAAACACGTATTGCTTGATTGTCACACGTGGCCACAACCACGATGAACAAGCGTTGTATCATTTATGCCAGCGCGGAGCGCGGTACGTGGGGATGATCGGCAGCAAACGCAAGATCAAGCTGATCTTTGATGACTTGGTACGCGAGGGAGTTCCCGCGCAAGTCCTGGAGCGCGTTTATGCGCCGGTGGGAATCGATATCGGTTCTCAGACAGTTCCGGAAATTGCGGTGAGCATCATGGCGGAGTTGATTGCTCATCGAAATCTTGGTGGGCAGGTGCCAGGGCGGGCGCGAAGTGTCCTTGCAACTCATGCTGAAGCGCCAAGCGATTCGTAAGATCGTTAGCGCCATTCGCGGAGAGCCAAATCATGCGCAGCTTCGCGGTGATCCCTGGTGCTGGTTTAAGCCAGCGAATGGGAACGAACAAACTTCTCCTGCCATGGAGCGATGGCACGCTCATTGAACACGTCTTGCGGCAGTGGGAGCGTTCAAATGTTGACCACATTGTGCTGGTGACCCGCACTCCCATTGTGCAGGGCTTGGATAAGTCTCGCTGGGCGGCCCTGCAGCGCGTGCATTTGCTGACTCCTGATCCACCGCCGCAGGAGATGAAGGTCAGCGTCCTCAAGGCGTTGGAGTTTATCAGCGAGCAATGGAAGCCCGAGCCGACGGACACCTGGCTCTTGGCCCCGGCCGATTTGGCCACGCTTGAGGCGCACATGGTTGACCGAATGCTCAAAGTCTTTTCTCAGGCAGCGGATCAGCACGAAATGGCCATCCCGCGCTATCACGACAAGCGCGGGCATCCGGTCTTGTTCACCTGGCGGCTGGCGATGGAAGTTTCTCGCCTGGCGGCAGATGAGAACCTCAGCTCGCTGACGGAAAAGAAGTTCCCGCGGCTGGAAGTAGCCATGCCAGGCAACGCCCCCAGGGATCTGGACACCTGGGAAGACTATCAGGCGCTAATGCCCGAAGGCACGCGGCACGTCACGCGTCCAGGCTAGGATGTCGCAATCGGCCCCCCATAGTCATCACTTAACAAATTCCACCGCCTGCTGGTCATGACTTTCCCCTCCGTGGCTGGTCACGTAAACTGCATGAATGGGACAGGCCATCATTGGTGCAATCAAATGTCAGGGCATCAATGATTGGGCGTTGGCTCCGAGATGAACACGTTTCACACTGATTCGAGGTTCGCCCTGGGATTCTCAAGGATCAACAGGGATCCCAAGGTTCAAACTGGAATGGAGGGGGCATGAATCGATCCGCGCTTTCTCGATCCGCATCCATTTCTTCGCGCGATCCTCGTGAAGCAGCGTGCGCTCCTGTCCGCCATCCTCGAAATTTTGCGCGGCGTTGGACTTGGCTGCTGCTGATCTCAATGATGTTGACCTTCCCCGGTTGCGGGGGATGTGGCAGCGGCAACAACGCCAACAAGACACCGGAAGAACTTGCCGAAGAAGAAGCGGAGAAGCAGAGGGCGGAAGAAGAGCGAAAGCGGCAAGAGGAGATGCAGGACTTCACCGTTGGGGAGCTGCGGACAATCCCTTCCACTCAAGAGACGGTTGGCGCAAGCGTGAAGCCTGGCCATTGGTCGGTTGCGTCAATTGACGTCACCGCCAACAAGTTCGATTTGCCCAATGGTGAATTGACCACACAGCCGCTCAAGCTGGATGGCATGCCGTTCCGCATGGGTTCTTCACGAGACGCATTGCTCTCCAAGGGCCAAAAGAAGTCTCTGCCGATTGTCCTCTTTGTGCCTCCAGGCCGCTCGACCCAATCGATTGACGCCCGTATCTCTCGCGGTGGCGGTGGCATCATTGAGCAAAAGGCGACGGGCGTCGCGCGGATGCCGGAGCACCAGTTTCATTTTGTTGTGCTGACTGACAAGCCGAATGCCTATAACTACTTGGCGCAACTTCCGTCGATGCGTCCGCATCAATGGAATGCCGGGCTACAAATGGCGGCGTTCTATCGTGTGCATGTGCCGGACTTGCAGGTGGAATCAGTTCCACTGCCGGACACTTCTCTTTGCTGGACCAGCACAGCTTTCCTGTTGTTGGACGGATTGCCGTCTGAAGCATTAGACCCGCAACAGCAATCGGCCTTGATTGACTGGCTGCACTGGGGCGGTCAATTGGTTGTCAGCGGACCGGGAACGCTTGACCTACTCAAGGGCGGATTCCTGGACAGGTTTCTCCCCGCCCAACCTGGACGAGACATCACGCTCAGCGAAGCCGACGTTCAATCGTTTGCGGAAGACTGGACGCCGGACAAAACCGGGCGACGTGACCTGAATTTGAGCCTTGCCGAGGACATCTCGGCCAAGGAACTGTTGATTGATGAGGATGACCCGGCCATTCGCGTCTTGGCAACCACATCCAGCGACAGCGGCGAAATCCCCATGGCGGTCGAGCGGAGTGTTGGTCGTGGACGGATTGTCATCACGGCCTTCTCCCTTTCGCAGAAGGAATTCATCCCGCCAGCCTGGAATGCGTTCGATAGTTTCTTCAACGCTTGCATTCTGCTGCGGCCACCGCGTCGGTATTCGTGGGGAAGCTTCGGGGAAGAACTCAACGCTCGGTGGGTATCTTCGCGCTATAGCGGTGCAGAGCCCCGTTTGCAGTCGCGGATACGGTACTTTTCTCGGGATGCCAAAGCGCCGTTGGGGGCCGTGACGATTGATGGCGAAGAAATCGAGTCCTTTGACGGCATCTTGATTGACGATCAATCAACAGGCACCATCTTGCGCAGCGCGTTTGATGATGAGGAAGATGCCATCCACGGTCCCGGCGTTGCAGGTTGGTCAGACTTCAACATCGCTTCAGCCACTGCGCGTGAGACCTTGCGAAAGGCGGCCGGGATTGTCATTCCCGATGGTTCATTCGTGCTGCGAATGTTGGCGATCTATGTGGTTGTGCTTGTTCCCGTGAACTGGCTGATCTTTCGCCTGATTGGTCGAGTCGAATGGGCTTGGATTGCCGCACCGGTCATCACGATTGTCTTTGCTTTGATCGTTATTAATCAGGCCGAATTAGACATCGGGTTCGCCAGGGCAAGAACCGAACTCAACGTTATTGAAATCCAGGGAGGTTACTCGAGGGCGCACGTCTCGCGTTTCACGAGCTTATATACTTCGCTCACCACGGCCTACGACACGCGATATACGGACCCAACGGCGATTGTTCAGCCATTTGCCCGGCTGGGCGCGCACGAGACACGTCGCGCGTTGTTGGGCGAAACTCCGAACACGATCAACTATCGGCGCACGCCTTCGCGCGTCACGCTGAGCGGATTTGAAGTGTCGTCAAACAGTACGGAGATGCTGCATTCCGAGCACATGCTCGATTTGGGAGGCGGCATTTACCTGAGTTCATTCGACGGAGTTGCCGGAACGGTCGTCAACGACACCGACATGGACTTGCAAGGCACCGCCGTGTTGACCTCGGATTCCGTTGCCTGGATTGGAGAATTGGAGGCCGGCGGCGAAAGTACGTTCCGCTTGGAGCGTCGATTGCCCAACGTGAGCGAAGTCGCCGACGAGACGGAAGAATCCGAGAGTGATCCTCCGCAAAACGCCCGGCCGGAAGACTATTGGTTTCCTGAACGCGAGGAATCAGCATTCACATCACAAGACGGAGATTCTCGCCAGCTAGATCTGCGGCCGCTTATCCAATTGGCGGAAGCACGCGGCGCAAACGCAACCGGAGATACTTTCCCTGCGGATGAGATTCGCCTGGTCGCCTGGAATGTGGAACCGCTGCCAGGAATGGAAGTCGAGCCCATTGCGTCACAAGTTCGCGTGGGGAATGTGATACTCGCCCATTTGAAACTTCCAGCCTTGCCTGATGCCGTGAAAGATGACAACACGCCAGAAGGCGCAAAAGATGACGATGAGCTGGGCGACTTTGACGAGTAGCGAAATCCTAATTCAAGCTATCAAACCGCAAGTTGTTGCAACCGGAATCCGCGCACGCCAATGATTGAGCTGATCAATTTCACGAAGGTTTACGGTGACTTGCTGGCCGTCGACAAGTTGAACCTGAACATCAAAGAAGGCGAGATGTTCGGGTTCATCGGTCCCAACGGCGCTGGCAAGAGCACATCCATTCGCTTCCTGGCCACCCTGCTGAAGGCAACCGCCGGCGAAGGTATGGTCAATGGCTACAGCGTCACGCGCGATCCGCTCAACGTCCGCCGCAGCGTGGGCTACATGCCTGATAACTTTGGCGTGTATGACGGCATGCGCGTGTGGGAGTTTTTGGACTTCTTTGCCGTGGCCTATCAGACGCCCAAGTCTCGGCGTAAGCAAGTCATTTCTGATGTGCTGGAACTTTTGGACCTGACGCACAAACGTGACGATTTTGTGAACGGGCTATCGCGCGGCATGAAGCAGAGGCTGTGCCTGGCCAAGACGTTGGTGCATGATCCGCCAGTGTTGATTCTTGATGAACCGGCCAGCGGCCTGGACCCTCGCGCACGGCTGGAAGTCAAAGCGCTGCTCAAAGAACTGCGGCGAATGGGAAAGACGATTATCATCTCCAGCCACATTCTGCACGAGTTAGCAGACTGCTGTACGTCGATTGGAATCATCGAGCGCGGCATTCTGCTCGCCTCCGGGCCAATCGATGAAGTCTATCGACAAATCCGCGGCAACCGCGTGGTCACCGTGAAATTCATTGAGAATATGGACAAAGGGCTGCAAGTGATCCGCAGCTATCCGGAAACTCGCGATGTGCAAGTTCTGGATCACACGGCCACAGTCGAACTCGGCCAGGCAACTGACGAACAGATTGGCGTTTTGCTGGATAAGCTGATCGCGGAGGGCGTCAAGATCCGCTCCTTTGGAGAGAAGGACCCCACGCTGGAAGACGTGTTTATGACCGTCACGAAGGGGCTGGTGACGTAAGGCGGGGGGACATTGGAGCGCAGGGACATAGCGGCCTACCCATCTTGCAGCTTGACGGGCAAGCGCGGCAATTTGAGTGCGCTCGTTAGGATGCGCCGCTAATTTATTTTGCGGTTAACCTTTGCGAGCCAGCAATGTGCACTCCTGCCAACAGCTAACTTCTGGCTTGTGCCGGCTGACCAAAGCAAAGAACCACGTCAGCGGCTCGCGCGACTTTCCGGCAGTGCAATTGTCGATGATCAGGAACGCGGAGAACAGCCGCCAGTCACGAACTGCGGAGAGCAGCCGGACAAACCGTTCAACTCGGGCGGTCACTGGCTGGTGGAGAGACTTGCGCCACAGCGCATAACCAACGTCATGGTTTTGTACCATGCTGACAAGGTCATCAGCTTCGTCACATGATGTAATTTCTTCGGCCAGCAATTGGTGCTGCAGGAAACTGGCCGCCAGCGAAGCATGGCTTTGCGGATGTTCAATAGCCACGCCTGGCTGCGCCAGCGGCTTGAACGTGTCGTGCACGTGAATCAGGACCCTCAGCTTCGCGGCGTCTTGCTCGGAAACTAACTGCCCGAACTGTTCCATCAGGGCAGTCAGATTTTGCTCGAGTTCCTGAATGTGCGCGCGAATCGTGCCTTCTGGGTGTCCTCGCCGGGGTTCGCCCCACTCCAGATTCCTTAGATATTGCTCGTCGCTCTGAATTCGATTGAGTAGATCACTCCATTTCTGTGTCATGGCGATCTAGACACGCGATGGGGTATCGAGGTTCGCAGGACTGCCGACGCGCGAGTTTTGCGAGAGCGACAAGAGAAATGCCGAGAAATCTGCGCGGAGATCGCCTTCGAATTCACGATGGAAGTTCTTCACTTGAGACTGATCTTCAGCCCGGACTCCTTCATTTGAAGTAGCGCTTCGGCATTACCGATTGCGTCGTCCACTGGATGGTGCGTGTGTTTAGTCTTGCGAAGGTGTTTGAAGCTAACGAATGTATCCTTCTGCATGCCCTTGTAGAGCGACCCGAGATTTGTGGAACTGAATCCAAACGGATTGCTGCCGAGGAAATGGTGGAAATACCAGTTGATGAATTGCCAATCGAAGCCGTTGTTGTCCGAGATGAACAGCATCCGCCCTTTGCAGTTTGAGCCAAGCCAATCGCGAAATTGTTGCATGACCTCTTTGGGAGCGTCAAAGTTCATGCATTCTTCGCGAGTGAAACCTGAGACGGCCAATGCTTCCGGCACGAATTGATCAGAGATTGGTTTCAGCTTGCCGTAAAACGTGCGATTCAACTCCGGCTCAACAATCACCGCGCCGAAACAGATCATGGAGTAATCGCCAGGAATCGGACCGTCCGATTCGATATCGACCATCACGTATGGCATGACTAATTCTCCGGGACGCCGTGTGGATCATCCGGCTCAAGCAGCGGGGCATCTGGAATAGTCGGCAGCACGTTGCCGCTGCGCGACCATTCATACAACATTTCGACCTCACCTGAGGTTGCCGCATGGGGCAGGATGACGAATTCATCGATTAGGCCGTGGAAATACCGTTCTTCGCGTAAATGGCTCTTGGCCAAACCACCGATGCTGGCTGACGATGAACCAAGCGTAGTACCATCCAACCCCTTCCCGGGTATTTCCCAGGAATCAATCGCCTGGCCGTCAATGTAGAGTTGGGCCAATGTCTGGTTGAGCACTGCAGCGACGTGCCGCCAGCGATTCGGCGAATAAAGCCGCGCAGGCTTTAGCTCGGCACCGTAGACCACCAACGCCATGTGGTTGTCTTCTAGCCCGACGATGGACAAGCACCGCGACGCGTATGTTCCGCAATCAAACATCATTCCCAGTTTCGGTGATGTCGTTTTCTGCCAGAACGAAATCGTCAAAGTCTTGCGGCCGCCACCTAGAAGAGCTCGCAAGTGGGGAATGATGACCGCCTGGGACACACCGTCGAATGACATTGCTTGACCTGCCATGCCCGCCTCTGACGTGAATTCGGCGGCAGTTCGCCCCCAAGTATCGCCAGGCCCCAGGTCTTGCAAAATGTATGTCTCGGCGTCAGCTTCGCGAGCATAAGTTCCCGGTTCAAAGTTGTAGATCACCAGAGCGTTGCTGACGAGATTACGAATGTCGCTTGCTAATGTCGACGGGGCGACGAGCGGATGCTCATCGACTTCACTGTCTTGTTTATCCGGATCTTGCAAGCCGGGTTTCCCAACATCGGTTGTTGCATCGTCGGATGTCTTGCCGTTTTCCGCAACGTCGCCAGATATCTTGGATTCGCCGCTTGCGCCACCTGCCGCCGTAGTTGCAGGTCCGTCTGTCGACTCAAAGGGCATTGACCCCAACCAAAAAGTGAATGCAAAAACCGTAATGAACGCGATTGAAATTACGGCGATTCCGCGTGGCTGCTTCCAGATTGGACGCCGCGATTGTGCGCGTGTTGGCTGATTGTGCCGCGGGAACCCTGACGCCAGGAGCGAATTCAAATCGATCCCACTCAAGGCGTCAGCGCTACCTTCCAACTGGAGTGGACCGTTCGTTAGAACCGAGTCTTCTCCGGATGACTTGGCAGCTTGAGCCTGCCTGTTCGCCTTAGTGTTGACTTCCGTTCGCTTCAACCCAGCGTCATAGGCTTCTTTCTTCTCGGCGGAAAGCAGACACAACCGCGCCGCAGCCAGCTCATTGAGCAATCGTTGGCAGTCTGACTTGTGTGCAGAGAGTTGGAAACTGCGAACATGATTCATTTGCCGGTCCGCCGCGTTCTCAATAACGCGCGCGTCGGACTCATACTTCTGCAGTCCCAATAAGCGATAATGATTCGCCGGCTGCTCATCTGGCGGAACCCCCAACCAATGATAGTAGGGATCGAAATCCGGCTTTGATTCGCGCACGTCTGGCACTGAGGTTCTTCGCGCAATGTGGAATTCGGCCGTTTGTCTTCTTGCTGGTCTCGTACCTGCCGTGCAAACTTGTTAATTCATCACCGTTCAACTTCCGGCAACCGGCCTTCTTTCGCCAATGGTCTCAGGACATCCTCAATGACTTCCGGGGAAATCATATGATCGTGATGGCTGCGATCAACGTAGACTTGCCAGGCTGATCCGCTGATGGTTTTCACCCGCCTGGCAACTTCGTCTTCGTAGCTGAGATAGACCGACCCGCTGAAGCAGCAACTGTCAAAGAAATTCAAAACCTGCACTTGCTCGCGCGGTCGCTCCGCATCCGGCGTAATTCCGCCCAGGGCGAAGATCTCCATCCACGAGGCAACACCAGCGGCACGGTCCAATATCCCATCTTCGTTCGTGTCTTCCTCATGAAACAGTGGAGCATATTCCTGTTCCGCATCGCCTTTGGAACCGGGACTGAACGGCCGGGCATACAGCGGCAAAGCGCCGGCCACGGGAATGGAGATATCAATCCGCGGATCCACCGCGGCGGACAAGTGTGTGGTCCAACCTCCGCCGGACAATCCAATCATCAGCAGGCGCTCGTGCTCGGGATTGCGAGCCAGCAATTCGTTTGTAACCTGCACGACCGGTTCCAAAAAGAAACGAAACGTCTGCCCATCCAGTTCTTCGGCAACTTTGGCGAACAATTCGTCATGCCGACCGGTCTTCGAGCGGCTGGGTTGAATGTCAAACGTGTTGCCGCTTGGCAGCGTGCCATCGGCGTCGCCGTTCCATCCCACCAGCGGCATCTGTACGGCGGCGACAACGTAGCCTTGACGCAAGAGCTCGTTCATCGCCTCCGCCAGGCCGGCGGCAAGGTAGTTCTCCGCACCGTCAGGCATGTGACCAGCGTGCACAATTGCCAGCCGCGACGGCCCTGGTGCAGGACTGGCCGGATGCGCCACGTAACACAACGAATGGAAATCAAACCCGCCGACATCGACGTCGTACAGATCAACCGATGCAATCAACTCAGCGTCAACAGCGGCCAACTCAGGGCACTCGCCCAAGTCTGCTGTGACGTTCGGTCGGGAATCAGTCAAACCTGCCGGCCAAACAAACTTCACCATGTCCGCGCGCCGGGCTTCCGCTTCCGCAGACCCAATGAACCGAATCTGGCGCGACCCATCGTAGTCAACGAGCTTGGGATCAAGGTTCTGGGCGATTAATTCAATGGGGGCAATCGTGAAATGTGTTGCCAGAATTGCGAACAGCCCTGCAGCCTTCAAATCCCAACCAAGTTCAAACATCTCAAGACTCCCAGACAAAAAAGGGCGACCGCACTTCGTTGACGTAGAAGGCGCGTCGCCCTTAATCTATTCCGCGAGTTGTTTCTTCGCACGCAATTCCGGCGGCAAATCGCAATCAAATCTGTGCCGGAAACATATTATCCAGCTAATTTTGAGAATTCTCCCACCTCGTAATCTAAGGTCACTGGCTGGCTTGACTGGCCACCCATGAAGACGTTAATCCGCTGCAAGAAGGAGAGGGACTTTCGCCACTTAGCAAGGCTGTCGCGCAAACGCACCACGGCCGGATTGGATTCGTCGTTAATCTCGCAGAGAATCTCTGTGCAGCCGAAAACGAGCCCTCCCAATGCCAGCGATGTTGCGAAATTGACCTTGTAGGCTGTGGGCAGTCGCTTTCGCATCCATGTACATCCGGGCTGTAGCACAAGATTTCGGAGCACTTGAACAGCTTCCCAATGGTTGCCCATTCGCATCAGGCAAACTCCCTTGTCATTCGTCGCAGCAGCGTCCGTGGGAACTGTGTTCAGCACGTCGATTGCTTGCTTGAATCGCCCGGCGTCCGCGTGGCATCGCGCCTTCGCAAGCACGCTGACACTATGGCACTTCGAGGCATCTGTTTGTT
Organism: uncultured Planctomycetales bacterium; assembly: GCA_937982665.1. GTDB lineage: Bacteria > Planctomycetota > Planctomycetia > Pirellulales > S012-138 > CALJLD01. The sequence goes on along the minus strand of CALJLD010000164.1, from coordinate 47,775 downwards.
TCGAGTTGGGAATAGAGGAAAGAGGAGCATCAAGATGTTGATCGGCAAAATCCCCAGTTTCCGGTTGGCAAGGCATGGCACACATTTTCAATGCTTCCTTTAATGATCGCGCTAACGTGAGCGCGCTGTGATACGTGTCGCTCTGAAGAAGTGCCCGGCACGACATGTGCCAGGCTCAACGGCATGGCCGGAGTTCGTCAACCGCACGTAAGGGTGCTAACAGCGCAGCACGCATAGCAATAAGTGGGTGCGACAGTGTGCGCATACCACTGTGCCCGTTATTAGCTGGGCGGAAGTGATGGCGCTAGCGGGAAGCCATGAAAATCCCAGGCCAATCGTCCTGAGGGCACCCCGTCCCAGACTCTTCTCAGCCGGATCGATTTCGGCGATGGAAGTTTCGCATAGCGCGAGTGCGCGAAAGTCGCAATAGGCCGCTCCTGGACCTGCAACCTCCGATTGCGTGTCCTCCACCGAGGAGAGTGAGATCGGGAAAAGGAAGGCATGAGCCAACACCACAACAATAGTGGCGATTCCCGTGGACGATTTATGGGATTGGCTCAGCATCTTTGAACCGTGGTGCAATCCGCGGCTCAGCATTTCCGCCAAGAGTGGTCGGCAGCAGTATGCCAACAACGCAATTGGACTCTACTTGAGAATCATCGGCTCGGAATCCCAAGATTGTCAAGCCCGTTCGCAGAGATTGTCAGCTGTGTCCTCGCTGACCGCGCCATCGCAGCCAATGATCGGCCAGGACGATGGCAACCATGGCTTCCGCCATTGGGATGAAGCGCGGAAGCAGACACGGGTCATGCCGCCCACGGGTAGCGATGCTCGCGGGTTCGCCGGACTGAGTGATCGTAGGCTGTTCCTTTGAAAGACTGCTGGTCGGCTTCACGGCCGCCCGCATTACCAACGGCATCCCGGTTGTGATTCCGCCCAGCATTCCGCCATGACGATTGCTCCGCGTGACAATCTTGCGGCCGACAAGCCCGGGTGCCGCCGAGCCGTCCTTCACATCGGGTGCTGGCTTCGGCAGTCCTCCTTTTTGAGCGTCGCTAATTGCTGCATCCTCCGTTGTGAAAACGTCGTTGTTCTCACTTCCTCGCATCGTCGCACAGCCAAAACCGATCCCGTACTCGACGCCCAATACGGCGGGCAAGCTGAATAAGGCTTTGCCCAGATCGGCCTTGATCTTGTCGAATACCGGTTCGCCGAGCCCGGGCGGAACCCCAGTGGCGATAATTTCCGCGACGCCGCCGATGGAATCTTGCGACCCGCGAACTTCTTCAATGATTTTCAGCATCTGTCCAGCCGCGTCATGATCGGGGCAGCGGACAACATTAGCGGAACCGTCGCCCAATTGCTCAACCTGCTCCAACGTAACCGAGGCAGGATCTGAAATGTCCGCTTTCACATCGCCCACCTGGACCACGTACGCCAAAACCTGACCGCCAAACTCCGCGGCAATCAACTTCTTGGCAACAGCGCCAGCGGCCACGCGGACGTTGGTCTCTCGGGCACTGGAACGCCCACCGCCGCGGTAATCGCGAAAGCCATACTTGGCATCAAACGAATAGTCCGCATGCCCGGGACGGTAGAGATTCTTGATATCGTCATAGTCCCGGCTGCGCTGATCTTTGTTGCGAATCAGGATCGCCAGGCTTGTGCCGGTTGTCTTCCCTTCAAACACGCCGGAAAGAATCTCAGGCTCGTCCGCTTCTTCACGCTGCGTGACAATCTTGCTTTGCCCCGGACGTCGCCGCCTTAGATCAGGCAACAGATCATCCACGGCAAGCGGCAACCCTGGCGGCACGCCGTCTATGATCACAACGTTGCCCGGCCCATGGCTCTCACCAGCGGTGGTAATGCGAAACGCCTGTCCGAAAGAATTTCCACTCATAGAGACATTCTACGAAGGACACCGGGGCCTTAACAGAGAGCCTACAGCCAATCGATTGGCATTGACCGACCCACTGGATTGCCCGCTCCATCCACGCGCATGAGTCGCTTAGCCTTCATAGTGCCGTGAGCCCAGCATGCGTTGGTGCTTCCAAACGGTCCGGATCACTCCGTCTTGCAGGTACTTTGCCGCGGAAGTCAATGCAGGCAAATCCGAGATTGCAATTCGGCCTCGCTGGCGGAGCATTGTCACAAGCTCGTAATCTTCCATACGGCGATTTGTTGGAAAGCCTCCGATTTGCTCAAAAATCTCTCGACGCAAGAAAAGTCCTTGATCGCCGTAGGGAAGCTGGAACAGCCGTGAACGGATCGCGGTTCCAGATTCCACAAGCCGCAAACTGTGTGAAGTCGCATCGAAAGCCATGCGGAACGCGCCAGCGCAGAATTGTCTTTGCGCACAAGTCTGTCGAACAAATCGGGCGTAGCCGAACGGCAGCACTGTGTCCGCGTGCAAGAACAACAAACACTCACCTTGGGCAACGCTGGCGCCGGCGTTGAGTTGTTGCGCTCGGCCTTGCGAGCTGTTGACGATTGTCGCGCCATTCGCTTCCGCCACTTCGAGAGTATCGTCCGTGCTCCCCCCATCCGCGACAATGAGCTCGACATTTTTGTCTTGCCTGGCTGAGTGAATGGCTGCAGCGAGGACTTTGCCTGCTTTCAAAGTGGGAATGATCACGCTAATCAAGCCGCGGTGTTGTTTCCGATCATTTTCGACAGCACGCTGCCAGACGTTGAGATCATCAGGCACATCGACATCGTGCAATTCAGGCAGGAGTTGCGCTCCTAGTCGCAAGGACTTCAGCTTGTCCATGGTCTGTTGTAAGACTTGCGGCGTTCCCCAATCAATAGACTTGAACAGTGCTGGGGCGGGAACTCGCGTGCCGATCAAGTAATATCCACCGTCCGCAGCCGGGCCGACAACGACATCGTGCGTCTTGAGCGCATGAAATGCTTGCTTGAGGATTGGGGTGTCAATCTCTGGGCAATCGCTCCCAACACAGATGACGTTTCGTGCGCCGTCGCGGAATGCATCGTCAAAGCTGCGCGACAGCTTTTCGCCAAGGTCGCCTGTTCCTTGCTCACAATACCGGTGCCGGAAGCCGAACATGCTGGCCATGGCTGTACGAGTGCCGCCGGTGTAGCGAACTTCGAGTTCAACGTCACCGCCGCAAGCAACCTCCGCGGTGTTAAGCATCCGCTTGGTCATATCTTGCTGAAGCTCGGCCGCGGCCTTCGCCCCGATGGCGGGAATCAAACGAGTCTTTGCACTTCCGGGAAGCGGCAGGCGGGAGAACACGATCAGCTTTTTCTTGTTGCGTGCAGCGACTCGGTCTGCGGTGAATTCTCGCGCAATAGTTCCCAGAATCTTGGTGCCTGCGCCAAAGACACCGCGAATAGTGCCAGAAATCTTTGAGCGGCCAACTCGCTTGCGATACGCAACTGGAACTTCGCAGATTCGCAACTGCATGCGTGCCGCTCGTGCTTGCATCTGCACGGTCCAGCCATAATCAAGATCCGACATGCCGAGTGTTTCCAGCACGTCCAATCGCATCGCACGGAACGGACCCAGGTCCGTGCAAGGAATGTTCCAGATCAGCCGCAGCAGAAAACTCGAAAGTACATTGCCAAAGCGCTGCGGTGGAGTGAGCGAGCCTGGTTCGCAATTTCCCAACACGCGCGAGCCGATCACGAGGTCAGCTTCGTCCCTGGCTAACGGCTCAAGCACAGCAGGCAGGTCCGCCGGGTCATCACTGCGGTCCGCATCCATAAAGAGCACGATGTCCGGCCGCACTCCAATTGTGAGTTCGCGCAGCCCGGCAAGGCACGCAGCGCCGTAACCGCGGCGCTTTTCCGAAACGACTTCCGCACCATTTTGCGCAGCGATTTCTGCGGTGCCGTCCGTGGAACCATTATCGACAACAACAATCCGATCCGGCCACGCTGGGAGATGCGACAAGACTTCGCCGATGGCCTCCTCTTCGTTGAGCGCGGGGATGATCATCCCCACTCGGTTCTCGCTGAACACTCGCTACTCCACGTTAACTTTGACTTGAGCGGATTGATCGTCGGATGCGTCGTGCTGATTTGTCCGAGTGCGCATGATCCAGACCTCGAGCCCCAACAAAAGCCAAATTGGCGCGAACTCCAACCAGACCCAACCATAGTCAAACTGGTCGGCGATCCCCATATCGTGCAAACGAAACCGCACATAATAAAGCGGCAGCGTCACCGTCAGCCCCAGCAGGGACCACATTGGACGAAGCGCCAACAGCGGCAACATCCACATGAAATACCAAGGGAATTGTGTTGGGCTGAACAAGAAGAGCATCGCCGTGACGCAAAGCAAAGCGCTGACCAGGGCCTTGCTGTCATTGGGCTTCAAGCGCCACGCCAGGATTGTCGTCACAACGGCCAACAACAAGCCAACAACAATCCGCGCACCGGTCGTGGCGAACTTCGGATTGATCAGCTGCAAGCCCTCATCAATGAGCAAGTGAAGCGACTCGTTCATGCGCCAACTTTCGCCATAGGCAACAAACCCACTGCCTGCATCCAAGGTGCTCAGCAGAATTGGAATCGCCAACACGCAGACACATCCGCCAAAAACCAACACCGCGGCGCAGGCTTGTCGCCATGTTTTGCACACATACCGCAAGAAAAGCGGCAGCCAAATCACTGGCCACAGCTTGGCGCCGGTCGCCAACGCCAGAAAGCCCGCTCCCAAAAACCTCCGTCCATGCAGAATGGCCCACAGCGCGGCCAGCAGCGGAAAAACTAGCGTCAGCTCCATGTGGGCGGAGTTGTAGATCTCCTTCACCAACAGCGGGTTGAGCCAATAGATGGCCGCGTTAATCCTCGGCAGGTCGAGCTTGCGAAACAACGCCAACAACAAACCCAGACACCCAAGGTCAATCGCCAGCCAGACCGCGCGCAGACCCCAAGTGCGGAACGGCGCAACAAAATAGGCAACCGCAAACGGCCCTTGCGCGGTTGGCGGATAGATGGTCCGCAAGTCCGCGTGGTTCACTTTGTCAACAACGCCCTGTGATTCCTCCGCAAGACGCCGCACGTCCGCCGGCACATTGCTTGAATTCCCTCGCGCAATCTCAGGCGAATACTCATACGGATTGATCCCATTGGCCGTGACCGCACCGTCCCACAAGTACCGGTAATAATCCGTCTCCAGAATTGGCACCGCCGCGAACTGCGCGCTCCGCATCGCCAGTCCGGCCACAATCACCGCAACAAAGACGGAAAGCGACTTGAATCGCCGCAGCTCCCACAGCGTCAACAAGTAGACAATCCCGGCAACCACCTGCAACGCAAAGAACGTATACACCGGCCGGTCGAGCGCAAACTCCGGCGCGACAAACCCTTCATCCAGCACCAGCAAAACCGCGGACCAGCCAACCAACGCCACCAAACCCGCATAAGCCCAAACGTGCCGCCACAATCCTGTCGAAGCATCGCTGCGAAAATCGCTCGCTGACGCCAAGGCTTGCCCCTGCGGATTTTCTCCCGATGCGGAACTCACAACTCAACGTCGCCAGGCGAGGAACTTGGTGAACAACTTCTTAACGAATGGTGTCAGCCGAGTGCGATTGTAGGCGTCGCCCGCCTTCTTGATCGCCTCCGCTTGCGTCGGGTAGGGGTAAATGACATTCGCAATCGAACCAAGACCAATCTTGTTGGTCATCGCCAGCGACAGTTCGCCAATCATGTCTCCCGCGTGCGACGCGACGAGCGTTGCCCCCAAAATCCTGCCCTTCCCCGGCGGATGATGCACTTTAAGAAAGCCGCTGGTTTCGCCTTCCAGAATCGCCCGGTCAACCTGGCCAAAATCCACGCGCGTCGTGTCGAACGCAATTCCGCTTTGTTCAAGCTCGTGGGGATACTTGCCAACGTGAGCCACTTCCGGATCGGTGTAAGTACACCAGGGGATGATCAGTTTGGACGCCTTCGAACGGCCAAAGAACAACGCATTCTTAATCACAATTCGCGCCATCGCATCCGCGGCATGCGTGAACTTGAATTGAGAGCAGATGTCGCCGGCAGCGTAGATATGCGAATTCGTCGTTCGCAGCCGGTCGTCAACTTCCACGCCGCGGCGGTCGTCAAATTCCACGCCCACAGCGTCCAGGTTCAAGCCATCCACATTTGGCGCGCGGCCGGCGGCCACCAGGATTTTGTCGCAAGCGAATTTGGATTCCCGACCACCAACTTCAACAAACACCTGCAGCTCGCTCGCTCCGCTTTCCACTCGCAGGGTCTGCGCGCCCGTTCGCACGTCCACGCCATCTCGCTGAAGGCTTTGCGCGACGATTTCGGCCGCATCGGCATCCTCTCGTCCCAAAACCTGCGATCCCATTTCCAGCAGTGTGACCTGCGAGCCAAATCGCGCGAACACTTGCGCCAGCTCACATCCAATTGGGCCTCCGCCAATTACAATCAGGCGGCGCGGCAACTCCGTCAGCGAGAAAACCGTCTCATTCGTCAGATAGCCCGCTTTTTCCAAACCGGGAATTGGCAACTCGGCCGCTCTTCCGCCGGTGGCAATCACGGCCCGCGCATATTCCAACTCCTGCCCCGCGACAGCCACCACACTATTGCGAACGAAACTGGCTTGCCCCAGATAGACATCAATCCCCAGCGATTGAAATCGGGCGGCCGAATCATGCGGAGCAATGCCGGCCCGCAGCTTTCGCATCCGTTCCATGATTGCGGGGAAATCGACGGACACTTCGCCGGTCAACCGCACACCAAACTCAGCAGCCCTCCGCACATCGCCTGCCGCCCGAGCACAACGAATCAGCGCTTTGCTGGGAACACAACCCACGTTTAAGCAATCGCCGCCCATCAGCGAGCGTTCGATCAATGCCACCTTTGCGCCCAGCCCCGCGGCGCCCGCGGCTGTCACCAATCCCGCTGTGCCAGCGCCGATAACGACAAGGTTATACCGACCACTGGGAGTTGGATTCCGCCAATCCGGCGGATGCACGTGCGACTGCAACTCAAGATTGTGCGCGTCGGCCGGCTCCAGCGCGGCGAATTGCTCCGCCGGGCGACTGTCATCTGAGCTGTTGATACCCGTTGGGCTGGTCACTTGAGATTCTCCTGCGAATTCAAGTCCCAACTGTAATCCAGCCAGCGGACTCGCAACTTGGTTTCGGCCTGCAACTTTCGCTCTACCTCGCTGGAATATCTTGCGACGTAGGCCAGGACAGAGCCCGCATCTTGCCGGAAGTCACCGCCATACCAATCGTACAACCGCGTGAGATAAACCGTTCCAGCATTCGCGTCCAGCCGCAACCAGCGTTCATGTGCATGGACGTATTCCGCCTGGCTGGCGAGTTGTTCTTCCAGACGTTCGCCGGTATAGGCTTCATTCCGCAGTGGCGGACAGCCAACAGCGGCACAAACCAGCGCGAAGTGGACTCGCGGCTCTTTGAAATTAGGGCGAATCTCTTTGTGTTCAATATCGCTCAGCGAAAAGGTTTTTCCGCCGATATTCCATCGCACGGCGTTCCAACGATCCGCATCGCCAATGTCCTTGATGGACGTGAGTTGTCCGTCGTTCCAATTCTCCAGGATCAACTCTAACGTGAAAGCGTTGTACGCGTTCAGCAACAGGGCCAGCCGCTCGTTACGGCCAAGCTCCTCAACGTCGGCTTTCGCCAGTGCGGCGATGTACTCCCGCAGCGTTTCTCGCTCTTCCATCAACGCGGCATAATCAACGCCGCCGCGCTCATTCACATGCGCCTGCAAAAGCTGATCAAGCTGCGAATGATCAAAAGTCGGACCGTTGGGCTTCTCTTCGTACGCTTCGCGCATGGTCACTTCGGGCGGACCAAACCACGAAGAAAGCCACTGCGGGTACGCATAGGCAAAGGAAGTTGCTGCAATCGCCAGCACGGCTGCGATTATCAAACCAATGGTGAGCAAGTGATCACGAGAGCCGTCCGTTTGGGTTTCGCCCGGTTGGCTATCGTCGCGCTCATTGTCATCACGTTGCTTATCGAGCTGCTCGGCAACATCACCTTCCAGCCCGGCGGCATCCGGCGCTTTCTCCTTCAGTGCTTTTTTGGCCAGACGCGTGACATAGACCGTGACAACAATTGTCGCCAGCAATCCAACGCCCAGCATGACCCATTCAGCTGTCGTTTTCTCTTTCGCGCCGCCGGTTGCCGCGGCCACACTTTCTCCTCCGGCGTAGCCCAGATAGATGTAAAGGAATGTGCCAGGCAGCATCGCTACCCAACTTGTCAGCACGCAAGGCCAAAAACGAATGGCCGTCAGCCCATAGAGATAGTTCTGCAGATTGAAAGGAACAGCAGGCGAAAGCCGCAGCAGGGCGACAATCTTCCAGCCCCCCTCTTCGACAGCTCGGTCAACAGCCCGAAAGGTTGCCGAGCCGGCCAGCTTCTTCTCAATTGCCGGTCGGGCGACGTACCGCGCAATCAAGAATGCGCACGCAGCTCCAATCGTCGAAGCAAGCGACACCGTGACCATACCCCAGACCAATCCAAAGACAGCGCCGGCTACCAAAGAAAGTGCGGAGCCAGGCAACATCAGTACCGTCGCCACAACATAACAAACCGCAAAGATCACCATGCCCCATGGGCCCAGGTCTTCGACAAAATTCGTCAGGGCTGATGTCAGCCGGGAAATGGGCAGCTTCTGCCCAATCAGGATGAAGCATGCCACGATTACCAGCATGGCAGCAATACGGACCCAAGTGATCCAACGCGGTTGTTGTCCAGAATGTGTGGGCGAGACGGAGGACATGAGTTTCTGTGACCCGGCAAGACGTCCGCACAAGGCGCGGCGGCAACGGTACTACACGTCCAGAGTAACAAGCGACCCGCCGCAAGACGAACCACTGCCGGCCGTACATGCATAGCAATGTTCCGCCACAACAACTTTGCGATCGCGTGCGGTTTCCGGGTCCAGTTCAGAGATGTGTCGGGCGTCTGCGGCCGCGGGGAGCCCAATCGCGAAGTTGAAGTCACAATCAAAAAGCTGGCCATCCCAGCCCACGTGCAATTGATGCCGGCACATCAAGCCATCAACCGTGGCCGGATTGAACGCGTTTCGCAAAACTTCCCGGTAACTTTCGTATTCGCCTGCCTGCTGCAAATCTGTCAAGAATCGGCCGATGGGCATGTTGGTGATGGTGAACAGCGAACTGAACGAGATCTCAAATTCGCGCTTCAATTCCCGCCGATAGGCGGCTTCTAAATCCGCCTGCCCTGGTGGCAGACCAGTTCCCACGGGGTTGTAAACCAGGTCCAACTGTTTGTCCGGATCAACGCCATAACCGACGGCGTTCAACTGCTTGATGACCTCGATGCTCTCCTTGTACACATTGCGGCCGCGCTGCTTGTCAACATTCGTGGGCAAATAGCATGGCAGCGAAGCCACGAGATTGACCTTTCGCTCCGCGAACCACTCGGGCAAGTCCGCGTACTCCTCGACGAGCATGATGGTGAGGTTGGTGCGGACGATCACCTCAAGCGACTTCGACAAAGCCAGGTCCACAAACTCACGAAAGTGCGGATGCATCTCCGGAGCGCCGCCGGTGATGTCAACCGTTCGCGCGCCCAGGGCCTCGGCCACGGCAATCACTTGCTGCATGGTTGGCCAGTCCATCTCTTCACGGCGTTTGGGAGAGGACTCAACGTGGCAATGCCGACAGGCCAGGTTGCAGCGCAGCCCGATGTTGACCTGAACCGTGCGAATTTCTTTCGCGGCGCGCAAGGGTTCGCCGGTGGCCGCAATCACCGCTTGCCCAAAAGACTGGGCTGTTGGGGCATGCGCCTCGGATTGGCTCTGGCGCGTGGTGGAATCGGCAGTTGCCATGGCGTTATGCAAATTGTGGGGTCAAACCGTTGCGGCAAAACGAGCCACTCATGTGACGGACCATCATTTGTGAGTTGTGCAATTTATCAGCAACAGTCCGATCCGGGTTCGCAACATGCGCTATCGCCCGAGGTTTGTGTGTCACGATAATTGACACCCTTGGTTTCTCGCGGGTCTCGAACTACCGCACGAGAGCAATCAAACGCAGTGGCATCCTCAAGCTGCACCGTCTCGCGAGGCTCGACTCCAATCACTTGCCCCGCGTACGGCCCTTCCTGGCTGGTGAGCAGTTGATAAGTCTTGTCACAAACGGCCATCCGTTGCCCGCGAAAGTATGTATGGCCATCATCATCGCGAACTTGCTTCCACGGTCCGCGATAGACAACGCCCTGGTTGCGCTCCAGGCACGGGCCTTCCTTTCCCTTGAAGGCACGCACAGTCATCGAGCGGAACTCGATGCCGTTTACGGTTTGCCAGGGTTCGCTTTGCCGGCTCATCACCTCAACACCATAGAATCCGGCCTCTTCAAACATCTCCAGGAAACGATGTTCGAGAAATGCGCCAGAAATGCAGCCGGTCCACAAATGCGGATCCTTGATCATTTCCGGTGTTGGTTCTTCATCGCAGACGATGTCCGAAATGACCGCGCGTCCGCCGCGCCGCAGTACGCGATGCATCTCCGCGAAAAGTTGCGCCTTCTCTTCTGGCTTGACCAGATTGAGAACACAACTGGAGACAATCAAATCCACGCTGCCGCTGGCAACTAACGGGGACTGTGTTCGCAAGCGCTCGCATTCGGCCAAATATGCGTCCATTTGTTCAACGTTTGCGACTGGATTTTCTTCCAGCCAACGGGCCGCCACATCCAAATCGAGCGCCATATCCTGAATGCGGGCTTTGCGAAATTCCACATTCGCATAGCCAAGCTTCTCCGCCATTTCCGCCTGATACTTGCGGGCGAGATTGAGCATGGCGTCATTAAAGTCCAAGCCGATCACACGGCCTTCTCCGCCGACACGCTGAGCGAGCATGTAGCAAGCTTTGCCGGAACCGGAGCCCAAATCGATCACGACATCGCCCGGCCTGGCATAACGCGCGGGATCACCGCAGCCGTAGTCTTTTTCGACGAGTTCTTTCGGCAACAGTTCCAAAAGCTTTGGATCATAGGTTTCCGCCGCGCAGCACAAGCCAGCTTCAACTTTGGCGGCGCCTTGGGCATATCGGTCCCTGACGGATTGCTCAAGCGAAGCGCGCTCAAAGCCATTTCCGGTGTTGTTGCCGCTGCCGCCACTACTTGCGCCGCCGTTGCCTGAGTCAATTTGTCGCGACGATTGCGCAATGGGCAATTCGGGCATTGCGGATTTTGGGTTCATGTGGGGAAGCTCCGATTTATTTCGCTTTATGGGCGCACGGCTTGTGGCCAAGAGTTTGATTGTCGCGACTCTTGATTCTCATGACAGCGGTCCAGCACGAGGATAATGAACTCACGCGGCAACTTCACGATCCCTTTCGAGCTTTTTGCCGCCGCCAACATGCAGGTAATGGTAGTGGCAATGCGATAAGTCACAGTTGTGGTCATTACGGAACCATGCGAATTGTGTTCTGACGTGCGGCTTGTAGGCGAGATTGTGCATGGCAAATCTCAGCGCCCTGTCTAAAGCCCAGACAAAGAACAAGCCGCGCAACGGGAATCCCGCCACGCGGCCTGGTTGGTTGTCCGTTATCTCTCTATCGCTTGCTTAGCGACGGAAGCTCACTGTCCGAAACGCCATCGGAGCGCGCTTGTAGCTCGCCGTGGTAATCGGGGGGGCACCTGCGTCGCCGCCTGGGGGCAGATCCGAAGGAGAATCAGCGCCATTCACCGGCGGGGGGGGCGGAACTTCGCCACCAGCGGGGACGCCGCTCGCGGGATAAACACCATGGCAGCCGCAGGGGTTGCAGCATGGTTTGCAACATGGCTGATAGCATGGGCGGCAGCAAGGCTTGCAGCAATGCGTGTAACCGTGACAGCCACAGCCGCGGCCGTGACCGGCGTTCGCGTCTTGGGAAGTCGCCAAGCTAAAGCCAACCACAGCCAGGAATAAGAACGCCCCAAACAACACTCGATACATGGGTCTAGCCTCCAATTGAAGTTGCTTTCCGTACGAAAACCGTACGTACTCGGCACCACTTGACACAGGTGGGGCCCACGGTTTCTCGCAAAATGGTAACAAGCCAAGATTCGAGAGTATAGGAAATCTGCGGATACAACACAAAATGAGACAAGCAGGAAATCTGATGGGCAATTGAGTACAGACTCGGCGTTTGGCTCGGAGCATTCTCCACAGAACAGAATCAACGCAAATCAATCTAAGACAACGACTTATGCAAAGCCCGGCAGAAAGAGGTGGAACCTTCGCAGCCAACAATTTTGGATAAACGAAAAACGGGCTGCAAATCTGCGCTCTGAGATTTGCTTATTTGTTACTGAGGGCCCATTCAGCACGAGCAGCGATTCCGCCCCAACGCCATCTCATTGCAGCTCAGGAATTCACTTTGGCCGCGCCAATTGCCAAAGCGACTCATGAACCAACAGCTAACAGAAATGCTATCGGAAATTCGTCCCCGAGGTCGGCGTATCCCCGGGTCGCGCCAGCCGCTCTGGTCCCATCGCGTTTGGCCGCACAAGAGCCGCGAAGCGAGGCGCCAGCGGATGGGCCGAATTGAGCCGAAGAGCCCTTGTGGCCGCAAATCGGGCTTCGTTGAAATTGCCGGCCAGTTGATTGCAATCCGCCAGTTGATACCACAAGTCCGCGTTGTCCGGCGTGCGCTGACAGGCCAAGCCAAACATGGAAGCCGCATCCTCATAGCGTTTGAGTTCTCGGCAAACCACACCATGAAAGGCAAACCGCTCCGCCGGCAAGGTATCAGGGGGAACAACTTCCAGCAGCTTTTGCGAACTGGCCAAAGCCATTTGAAGTCGAGTTCGGGCTTCCGGCCCTCCGGCCATCGCCAGGTTCAACTGCAGTTCGGCCAGCTCCTGCAAGACGGTGGTGTCCTCAGGAACAATATCCAAGGCACGCTGATAGAAATGCACAGCATCCGGCGAATTGCCGAACTCGCGCGCCACTCGCGCGCGGAGCAACCAACCCGGGGCGAAGTTCGAGGAAAGCTTCAACGCGTGATCCGCGTTGCGGCGGGCTTCCCCGTTCATTCCCATCTCCCGCAACAACTCGCCGCGTCGAACCAACAAGACATGATCTTCCGGCGCCAGGTCAATGGCTTCATCAAACATGGCCAGCGCTTCGACAGATCGCTCCTGCTGCCACAACAACTCGGCAAGTTCACGTCGGGCATCGGCGTCCCCTTCGCAAACATCCACCGCGCTCAGCAGCAGTGCCTCGGCTCTGGCCGTATCACCCCGCTGGGCGGCGTAAGTTGCCTGCATCGTCAACTGACGACTTTGCAGCATAGGCTCGTCAATTGGCCCTTTGGTCCACCACGCGGAACAGCCCGCCGCCGGCAGGACCACAACGGCAAACAAAGCCAACAAACCTTGCCTGGCCACACCCGCTTGAACAGCGGCCATGGAAGTCGCAAATCGCGAAGTTGTGCGATGTGCAGGCATATGAGGTGGAGGCAAAGACCGACGAGACCGGAACCAACAAACAAAATGATCCGCGATCATACTCATCGGCATTTTGAGCACCAATGCCACTGGAGCCATGCCAGCAACGACAGCACACAGGGCGAACCCATACGAAAGACCTTTGTCGGACATTAACCCTGCTGGGGCCGGAGCGCGTAGCCCCGATCGTGTAGCTCGAGGGTTCCTTGCATGCACTCAGATCCTTCCGGCCACCCAGCCTCGAATCTCGGAGTGGCACTTGTGTTGGGAGATCACAAACAGACGAGCCCAATACCAGTACATGGCACTGCAATATCGTCACTCAATGCGTTGATACACGTTTCGCGCCAATTGCACCCACTCGCCTTCTGGATTGATTGCACTTGAAGTCTGGATGATCCGTCCCTCGTCGTTGAACTCGTAGACATCGCGATACTTTGTCTGTTTGCCTTCCTCAAAACAACTCGGCCCTTGGGCATCCAAGACGAGTTTTTCGTTCTCAATCTTGCCAGTGATTTGCCACATGTGATCGGAAACGCTGTCGATCCAAGTGGCAATGAACGCTCCTTTTTCCTTGTCGAAGCCCAGCGTCTGGACGGCTGTAAGATCTTCTCCGTCGACTTCTACCGACCAATCAGAGACGAGCCAATGGCTGCCAAGCATTCGTGATGTCATCCGGCCTTGCAACTTTGTGGTTTCCCCGGCGGCGACGCTTTCAGATGTCAGCGTCCATTCGCCAGCGAACTTGAGCAGCCACTGGCGTTCGCTTGATCCTGCTTCGTCCTGGTCAGCTTGCTGAGCAAACGCGCCACCATGGCACAGGGCAGCGATTGTCAGCGCAAACAACGTTGTTCGTGACTTCATTTGGGTTTGTCCTAAGGAGTTGGGTGCAGGAAAAACGCCAGTCAACCATTGACAAATTATTTTGTCAATGCTTAAATCACGATATGACAGTGATTTGCACAATTGACGAACCTGCTGCGGCCGCCGCGATTATGAACCCCTTGCGGAACCAGCTGCTGGCCGAATTGGCTCAGCCGGAGTCTGCCGCGAGTTTGGCCGCGCGGATGGGAATCCCTCGCCAGCGGTTGAACTACCATCTCCGCGAACTCGAGAAACTTGGCTTGCTGGAGGAAGCGGAGCAGAGGAATTGGGGTGGCCTGACAGAACGCCGCTTGCAAGCGACCGCGCCATGCTACGTGGTTTCCAACAAACCCCTCGGCCCATTGGCTGCGACACCGGAGCGCGTTACGGATCGACTTTCCGCAAGTTACTTGATTGCCTTGGCTGCGCGACTTGTTACCGAAGTCAGTGATTTGATCAAACGCGCGAAGTCGGCGGCCAAGCGATTGCCGACGCTATCGATCGACACGGTGATTTCCTTCCGATCACCGACCGAGCGCGCAGAGTTTACCGCGGAACTGACTCGCACAGTGAATCAACTTGTATCGCGATATCACGATCCCACCGCACAGGGGAGTCGCGCGCATCGGTTGGTCGTTGCCGCGCATCCACTTCCGCAGAACCCGCCAGTGGAGAACAACAATGCCAGTGGAGAAAAATGAATCAGGACAACGGCAAGTCCAGGTTGAAATCGAAGTGCCGGGTTCACCGGAAGAGGTTTGGCAAGCGATAGCCACTGCGGCAGGTGTTTCCTCGTGGTTTGTTCCGACTTCGACGGAATATGGATCAGATGGCCAACCAATTCGCATGACCTGCGATTTTGGTCCGGGGATGGAGTCTGTTTCTGAAATCACGAACTGGGATCCTCCCCATTCGTTCTCTGCAACGAGCAAAGACCTGGGCCCCGACGCACCGGAGGTAGCAACCCAATGGATCGTGGAATCTCGCGATGGCGGCGTTTGCGTGGTGCGCGTTGTCCACAGTCTGTTTGCATCAACGGACGACTGGGATGATCAGCTTGAAGGCTGGGAAAGCGGTTGGCCCAGTTTCTTCCGTCTGCTGCGACTTTACCTGGCGCACTTTTCGGGACAGCCATCGTCCTTGCTGCAGTTATCCGGGATGTCATCTCGCGGTAAGTCGGCAGCCTGGGCGGCATTGCTGGAGGGACTGGGATTTAATAACCCGCGTGTTGGCCAACGATGCGTTTCGTCCGACTCCGCACCCACGCTGGCTGGTGTTGTCGAGCGAGTTGGCGATGCTGTATCTCCGGAAGAACTGCTGCTTCGCTTGGATGAACCTTCCGGAGGGATCGCTCACATCTTTGCGATGCCGATGGGTGAGCAAGTCTTCCTGTCACTCAGTTATTACTGTTACGGCCCTGAATCGGAGGAAATCAAATCTCGTGAAGAGCCCCTTTGGCAGGCATGGCTGCAAGACTTGGTCGCGGGCGAAGCCTCTGCCTGAAGCGGCTCTGATTGACGGCCAGCGATATTCAAAGCCCAATCTCGTACTCAAATCGGGGAAGTTTCCGGCCTTTGGGGATCGAATCTTCCCAGCCGCGATGAACTGCGCCTAACCGCGCGTAGAATTCGGCGGCATGGGGATCAGCGACGATCACCACCTGACGATGTCCTACGCTTGCCGCGTGTTGGACTAGACGCTGAAACAAGGCTCTGCCAATCCCACAGCGCTGGCATTCTGGCAACACCCACATGTTGTCGATCTCAGCCGACCTTTCGGTGAGCTCAAGCGCTGCAAATGCGACAGGCTGCCCTTGGATCTCTGCGACGATCGTCCTTCTCACGATGGTTTTTCTCGTGGCGGTCTTTCTCGCGGAGAGCAGTTCGGAGGAAATCGTCAACTCGGCTTTCCATAGCCGCATCAACTCGTCGCTGTAGCCCCAAGACCGTTTCGCGTTCCAAGCAATTTCCGAGAGCGCAGCGGCGTCTGTAGCGGATGCTTCTCGCAGAGTCACACGCGTTTTCGCAGAATCTTGCATGATGATGGTAGGTAAGTGCTGAAATGGCTTCGCACGAGTTAAGATCCAAACGGCGCGGCCCACCGCCTGTACTCTCCGGCGGCTGAGCTACTATAATCGTTTGGGCGATAAGTATTCGAAGAGATGCACTTGCTGGAAGGGTAGCAGGAATGTCGGCAGGCCCTAAGTGGTTTCCAGAGGGCACTTTGTGACACGCCAAGCCATGCAGAAGCTCGATTGGAAGCGACCGGAGTAATCGGGCTCCACACGGAAGATGCCTCGCGTTTGATCGACCTGGCTTGCCCCCGACGGAATCAACAGTTCCCCTTGTCTGCTCCGCTCTCCTATTCTCCCTCCAACTTCCCACCTGGTTCCCAATGCTGACGCGAAGTCTTCTGGTCTGGTTCGCGGCCGGATCAATTCTGCTTGTTGCCGGGTGTGAAGATCACACGCCTGTGCGGACGTATTCGGTTCCGGCCGAGGAGAATCGAGCAACTGTCAATCGCATTGAAGCCGCGGTAGTGATTGCCGGAGACAACGCCTGGTTCTTCAAGGCCGAAGGCGATCCCAGTCTTGTGGAACCGCATCACGACGACATTGCCGAATTCCTGCGGACATTGTCCTTTGGCGAGGAAGAGCCGCTGACTTATGAATTGCCTGAAAGTTGGGAGGTGATTTCCGAGAACAAGGAATCCACAGGCGCGCCGGGCGAATTGCCCTTCACAACGCTCACACTGAAAAAGGGGCGGCCCCAACCGCGATTGGTAATCACACGACTGCCTGTGCAATTTGGCGATGACGAAGCGGACACACAACAAGCCCGCGATGAGTATGTTCTGCAAAACCTGAATCGCTGGCGTCGGCAAGTTGCGTTGCGTCCGGAAACGTACAGCGAACTGGGACTGCCGGGCGAGGCGTTCCAAACGGCCTCCGGCGAAAGCGGAATGCTGTTCAGTATGGTGGGTCAGGTGGACCGTGCCGGCCGCGTGCCAGCGGCTCCCGCTCAATTTGCTTTTGATCCAGATAATTCCCCAGTGCCGGCCGGTTGGACTGAGGCGGAAAACGATGAGTTCAGCCTGGTGAGGTATGTGAGCGGCGCAGGCGTGGAGATTACGGTCACTCCAATTGCTGGCGGCGGCGATGTCTTCGAAACCATCAGCGGCAACGTCTCGCGCTGGATGGACCAACTTGAGCTGGACCCCACCGGAACAGCCGAAGAAATGGCGGAGATGACATCTCGGCGAGAAGTTGATGGGCATATCACAATCGTCGTGAATATCACATCTAAAGATCGCATAACGAATCGCGATGGAACGAAGTCGCCAGGGCGCGTCAGTATTGTTGGCGCCCTGATCATCGCCGAAGGCTCTTTGTGGTCGGTGCGGATGAAGGGCCCCGCGCAGGCCGTGCAAAAACAAATCACAACTTTCAACAGCTTCTTGGATACCGCGAAGATGAAACCCGACCCGCGCGTTTTGTGATCGCTCCAACACGGTCCTATTTGTGCGACATGCCGCTTCACATTCTGCCGGGCAAGCCAAAGTTCATTCTCCGCGAGTTCCCAACTGCCTGACTCATTTGCAATGGCCAGTTCAAAACCTCCAACGCCTCCTGCAACTCCTCACCCTGTTCCTCCGGTGGAAGTTGTTTCCGCAGGCGGTAACCCAAACCGCGGCGACTCCGCGAAAAGTGGCTGGGAAACCGTGCGCGCGATTCTTGCGCCGCTGGCGTCGCTCAAACTGACGGTCGTGTTGCTGTCGATGGCGATCTTTATCGTTGTTGCGGGAACCTTTGCGCAGGTTGAGAAAGACATTTGGGAAGTTGTCGACGATTACTTTCGCATTAACTTTGCGGAAGCATCGCGGACAGGCAATTGGCTGGGCGCCGGCTTTGCCTGGATTGACTTTGACATTTTCTTTCCGCCGGCCTTCGTCCGCGGGAATTGGCAAGTGCCAGGTGGAATCCCGTTCCCCAAGGGCTGGCTGATTGGCCTGATGATGAGCATCAACTTGTTTTCGGCTCATCTCATCCGCTTCAAAATCCAGGCACGAGGCGCGCGGCTTGGCTGGGGACTGGGTGTGCTGACAGCGGGCCTGCTGGTGACCTTTATGGTTATCCAGAGTGGATCAAACGCGGATGGCATCCAGCAAGCGATGTTCGCCAGTAGTGGCGGCTGGCTGAATTGGGCGTTCTTTTGGCGCGTGCTGCTGGTGGGAATTGCCGTGGCGTTTTTGGCGGCGCTCTACGGCGCAATCATGGTTGAGACACTGGCCGTCAAACAGCGGATTGGGTTTGCGGTTCTGGCGGCGGCAATTGGCAGCCTGCTGCTGTGGCTGTTGTTGCAGAAGGGGGCGCCGCAACTTGGCGATCCTTCTTTGCGGATTCTATGGCAATTGATTAAAGCGACATTCGCCGGATGCGTTTTGTTGGTCGGCTGCATCCTGCTGTTCCGCAAGCGTGCCGGCGTTGTGCTGTTGCACGGCGGTATCGGCCTGATGATGTTCAGCGAGTTGCTGGTTGGCACTACCGCCAAGGAAGCTCGGATGAGCATGCGCGAAGGCGAAACCGTCAACTATGTCTACGATACGAAGCGTTTGGAGCTGGCAGTGGTCCAGCCAGGCAACGTTGACGATAAGGTTGTGCTGGTGACGGACGCTGAAATCAGATCCAAGCTTCCTGGCAACGACGCAGATGGAGAGATCATCAGCTCTGATGAGTTGCCGTTTGATTTGCGGATCAAGAAGTTCTTGCCCAATGCCACGCTGGACTTCGCCCGAGTGGATGACGAGTTGATCGCGACCAGCGGAACAGGCACGTTGTATGTCGCCGTGCCGGTTCAAGAGTCGACCGGCGTTGATACGGATAGCACTGTTGATTTGCCTGCCGCGTACGTTGAGGTGTTGGACAAGAACTCCGGTCAGCCGATTGGCACATTCTTGACCACGGTCACCGCAACGCCGCAAGTTGTTCTGCACGAGGGGCGGCGCTACGATCTCGCTTTGCGGTTTGAGCGCGAATACTTGCCATACAAAGTCACGTTGGAGAAAGCGACGCGAGAGAACTACATCGGCACAACACAAGCCAAGGATTATTCTTCTGACATCTTGCTGAAGGATGAAGAAACAAACCAGGAGATCAAGCATCACATCTGGATGAACAATCCGCTGCGGTATCGCAACCGCACGTTCTATCAGTCAGGCTTTGTGGAAGGTTCCGACGGACGCGCGATTTCAACCTTGCAGGTTGTGAGCAACGCTGGCTGGATGTTGCCGTATGTGGCTTGCATGATTGTGGCCGTGGGCATGCTGGCTCACTTCTTTGTGATCCTCGTCCGTTATTTGCAACGGCAACAACGTGAGCGCGTGGCGCGTGTCGCGGAAGTTGCTGCCAGTCGGGCGGAGCGCCGCCGCCAACAACGGAAAGCTACGCCAGGTTCGCTGCCAATTGGCGATGAGGTGATTGCGGACTCGTGGGTGTCGGGCTTGTTCGCCGGCGAAGGGAAGCAGATCTTCGCTCGCTGGTTCCCCTTTGGCATGGTGTTCTTGTGCGGGATATGGATTCTCAGCACCATGCGCCCCGCCAGCTTGCCGGACGACGGGATGGACCTGAACGCTTTTGGCAAGTTGCCGATTGTCTACGAAGGGCGCGTCAAGCCGCTGGATACTTTGGCGCGCACGAGTTTGCGACGGCTTTCAGCCAAGCAGATGTTCTATGACAAGAATGATAATCGGCAGCCGGCCATTCGCTGGCTGTTGGATTTGATGGCGAACCACCCTGACGCGCAGACGCACAAAGTCATTCGCATCGACAACCCGGATGTGGTTGACATGCTTGGCTTGGAATGGGTTTCTCACCATACGTATTCGCCCCAGGAAGTCTTTGCGGCATTGGATAGAGAGGAAATTCGGGCCGCGTTGCAATTGATTGGAAACACGCCTGCGGGGGAGCTGACGGTCACGCAGCAAAAACTCAATGAGGTTGCCGAAGCTCGCTCCCATTTGGAATTGCTGACGGCCTCGTTTGTCGACTTTGTTGATCAACAGCGATACGACCAGCGGCCCTCGGAATGGCCGGATATCATTCAGCGATTTGAGCAGCAGCTGATTGATTTCCAGTCGCCCTTTGGTGTGCCGGTTGATATCAACGCGGGACAATGGCGGCCATTGAGCACGGCTGCCGCGGACGTCTTTGTGGGACGAAAAACGGGCCGCCGGCCGGCTGGCGCGGAAGCTGCCATTGCGATTGAGCGAATCCTCACGGCCTATCGCGAAAGCAAGCCGCATGACTTCAACCAGGCGGTTGCGAACTATCGGCAATGGTTGCAACAGCAGGCGAAGGAACCGGCCCCTGGCGCGACCGTGGAATACAATCAGGCCAAGCACGACTTCGAAACGTCATTCAATCGCGCGGAGCCGTTTTATTACTACCTGGTGTTGTACGTGTTAGCCGGGCTGCTGGCGGTGTTCGCATGGTTGGGCTGGTCTGAGCCACTCAACCGGGCAAGTTTTTGGTTGCTGTGTTTCACGCTCGTGCTGCATACGTTTGCTTTAGCTGCGCGAATGTATATCTCCGGTCGGCCGCCGGTCACCAACTTGTACACAACCGGGATCTTTATCTCCTGGGGCTGTGTGCTGATTGGGTTGATCCTGGAGCGGTGGTCCAAGTTGGGCTTGGGCAATGTGATTGCCGCGGCGTGTGGCTTCAGCGGGCTGCTGATCGCCCATTTGCTGACAACTTCTGTGCCGAACTTCCGCGGCGATACTTTTACTGTGATGCAGGCCGTGCTGGATACACAGTTCTGGCTGGCGACGCACGTGGTAATCATCAACCTGGGCTATGCGGCCACCGGATTGGCGGGCGGGTTTGGCATGTTGTACATCTTGCTGGGTTGCCTTTCGCCACGCTTTACCAAGCGGATGGAGCAACACTTGATTCGCATGACGTACGGCACGCTGTGCTTTGCCATCTTCTTTAGCTTTGTGGGCACCGTGCTCGGCGGTCTTTGGGCAGATGACTCATGGGGGCGGTTTTGGGGTTGGGATCCCAAGGAAAACGGCGCGCTGATCATCGTGCTTTGGAACGCAATTGTGCTCCACGCCGGGTGGGATGGCATGGTCAAAGATCGCGGCCTGGCTGTGCTCAGCGTGCTGGGCAACATCGCCGTGACGTGGTCCTGGTTCATGGTCAACGAGTTGGGCGTCGGCCTGCACTCGTACGGTTTTACCGATGGCGTGCTGTTGGCGTCCGTGATTGTGATTGCGTTCCACCTATGCATTGCCGCGATGGGTGTCCTTTGGCCTAAACACGCCTGGCTCAGCCAGCGAGCGCGTCAAGTGCAGGAATTAAACGCATAAAGGGCCCCCTTCCGGCAAGAGTTGAGTCGGTCACGGACGATTCATGGCCACCGCTGCCTTAGAACAATCCGCGCAAAAGCAGCAGCTTCGCCGCAAACTCCGTGCGTGGTATCGACGGAATGCGCGAGACTTACCTTGGCGAAGGACGCACGATCCGTATGCGATCTGGGTCAGCGAGATCATGCTTCAGCAAACTACGGTGACCGCAGTCGTGCCGTACTTCGAGCGGTTTCTGAAGACATTTCCGAATGTCAACACGCTGGCAACCGCGAGCGAACAACAGGTGTTGAAACTTTGGGAAGGGCTGGGCTACTACCGCCGCGCCCGGCAACTGCATGCCGCAGCCAGGTTGATTGAAAGCGAATATGCCGGTGCGTTCCCGGAAACGCTTCCAGAGATTCTGGAGCTTCCCGGTGTTGGCCGCTACACCGCTGGCGCCATCGCGTCATTCGCGTTTGATCAGCCAGCGCCGATTGTGGAAGCCAATACGGCGCGGCTCTATGCCCGACTGTTGGCGATCAAGACGCCATTGACGGAATCAACTGTTCAAAAGCAGCTATGGGAGTTTGCGGAGTCGATCGTCCCTCGGCGCAACCCCGGCGAACTCAACCAGGCGTTGATGGAACTGGGCGCCAACGTTTGCAAGCCGCGCGATCCCGACTGTCCAGACTGCCCGGTGATGTCGTTTTGCGAAGCTCACCGCCGCGGCTGGCAGGCAAAGATTCCAGTTCCACCGCCAAAACCCGGCATTGAAGATGTGCATGAAACGGCCGCAATCATCAAGGCAGGGCAGAAGTGGTTGCTGCTGCAACGCAGTTCGGAAGAACGCTGGTCAGGTTTGTGGGATTTCCCGCGAGTAACGTGCTCGGCGTCTACGTCAAACCCAGAAGCCTGGACAAATGGTACAGCAACCATTGGTCTGACAAAGAAAGCGATCGCAAAGAGTACAAAACCCTCGAACGCAACAGCATCGTCCAACGGCCACGCGCAGCGCATTGACGAAGCGACGTATCTCGACGAAGACGCATCTATCCGCGAGCAGCTTCGCTTGCGCTTTGGAATCACTGTGCGCAGCCTGGCCGAGTTGACGACGTTACGACATGCGGTAACGCGGTTCCGGATCACGTTGCGCTGTGTGGCTGGTACGGCGCGTCATAAGAAAGTTCCGCCGCCGGCGCGTTGGGCCACACTGACAGAAATTCAGGACCTGCCACTGACTACGCCTGCGCGAAAAATCGCCAAAAAGCTGGCCTGAGGGCATCGCTATTCTTGGATCTTCTCTAAGACTTCTTGCGCTGTTCGTCGGACCGTTTCGTCGTCGTCCTTCAGCATCTTCTCGGCCAGCGCTTTGAGGCCCGGCGCATTGGGCTCCAGTTGCTCAAGTGCCACGGCAACATAGAAGCGCATTCGATCATCGGACTTGTCATAGCACTCAGAAACAGCGGCAACGATGCGTTCCGTGGTTGGCCTGACGCGGCCTAAGCCCTTCAGCCCGGTCAAAGCGCCTTCGCCGGTCGCCGCACGGCGGCACAACTCTTGCAGTGCGAACTCCGGAACGGGATCCAGGTAACCCATCGCAGCCAGTGACATGGAACCAACAATGTGGCCTGATTCATACATCAGCTTGAGTTCCGCGGCGCAGTTAAGCTTCCCCAAGGCGTCACAGCAATAGGGCGCGCACTTGACGCTGTCTCGTCGTTCCATGTGGTCTAATGCAGCAAACATGAGTAAAGGCGCAGCAGGCTTTGCCGCTTCGCCCATGTTCAGCAAAGCCAAAGCGGCAGACTCGTTCTCTTTGACCGTCGTTCCATCGCGGAGCAAGATCGCGAGCGTTTCCAAAGCTGGAGAACTCTCTTCGCCGAATACGGACAACAGTTCGGCGGCAGTTGCACGAACCTCAGGCACGGGATGATTGAGGTTCTCCATCGCTTGCTTGATCAGTGGCGCGCGTCCCTTCCAAAGGATGTGCTCTTGCTGTTGTTCCGCCAGGTGAAGCTGAGCCCAGATCTCGTGTGCATATTTGGCACGGACGCGAGCATTGTCATGACTGAGCAGTTGTAAGGCCAACTCGGCGTCTTCAGTGAAACTGGACTTAATCAACTGGATCTGCAACTGGACGTCAATTTCCGGATAGGAGTCTAAGGCCTTATTCTCCCATTTGCCCTGTGGCAAGGTACGCGTGAAGTCATTTTCCTCGACGGCGGGACGGTTCTCGCCACTGTAACGCTGGCTATAGCCGCGACCTGCGCAGATAGTGATGATGCTGAGTGAAATACACAGCATCAAACAGGGACGAATCAATGAACGAAGCAGCGTAGAGGCGTTCGCCATCGACAACTCCAACCAGCTGAGCCTAAAGTGGCAGTGTGCACGTGCATTTTCACGCACGCACGTTCAAGCGGACTTCACGGCCGGCAAGGTGTTATCAGCGTGATTCGAAACAGCCGCGCCCGTTCACACAAGCTGGGCCTTCGACAAGCTGGTCATCAGGGCCAAGGACGTTTTGCGTGTGCGCGCACCAGCAACCGCTGTTGCTCTCGTTGATGTCGTAAGCAGAAACATCACCGCGAACGAACATGGCCTTGGTCAGCAAATGACGGCAAACGGGGCCGTTAACCACTTCAAATTCTGATGGTTGGTTGGAATTGGGCATGCTTAGATTCCTCCCGTGGGCTGGCCAGCGGCTTTGAGGATGGCGCGCTTGACCGCCACGGCGGCAAGCTGCACTTTGTAGCGATTGTCTTTGAGCGGTGACGCGGCTGCGACGGCCATGCGTCCGGCCTCTTCCGCGGTAACAAGATCGACCGGCCGGCCGATGATCGATTCCGCGGCTTCGCGGCTGTTCCAGGGTTGCGGGGCAACCTGGCTGAGGACAACTTTCGCATCAGTAACTATGCCTGCTTCAATCCGCAGTGCGGCAGCAGCGGTCACCAATGGAGCCTCGGGGCCGGAACCGTGGCGAACTTCGTACGTTGCGTTCGCCAGTTCTTTGCCGTGCGGGATCAAAATGTGCGTGACCAGTTGGCCCTGGCTGAGCACATTCTCCCGCTGCGACTCATCGCGCGGCGTTCGATAGAGTTCCGACACGAGACATGTTTGCGTTTCGGGATCATCGCTTTCCGGATCCTCTTTGCCGGGCTTCAGGATTCTCGCCTTCGCTCCGAGACAAATGAGCGCCGGGGCCAGCCGCGTGGCACTTACGAACTTTGCCGGACCGGAGTTTGCGAAGATCGCATGGAACCGACTGTCACCTGCCGCAACTTTTTGCCCGTTCTGTGCGAGCAAACCAGCTCCGGAACGGAAATACCAACAGCGTGGACGCTGCAGCAGCTCTCCGCCCAAGGTGCTTTGAGCTTGCCATTGCTGGCTATCAATTCCTGCGATGGCGTCCGCGAGGGCGGGGTACGGGGCCAGCAAGGTTGCCCTAGCGATGTCTTCCAGCCGCGTGGCGGCTCCAATCAGAATCCCCTCGGACGTTTGTGAAACGCCCTGCATGGAGGGGATTTCCTTGATGTTCACCACGCGCGAAGGCGTGACGATCATCTGCTTCATCAAGCCGATCAAATCCGTTCCGCCGGCAAGAATCTCGGTTTGCCGGTCCTTGGCTGCCAGCAAGCCAACAGCTTCGGCTTCTGTTCTGGGAGCCGCGTATTCAAATGGTCGCATAGCAGAGTCTCGCTATGTATTTGGAGCTTGTATTTGGAAGTCTTGCGACTGAATTCGTGCGCGAAGTTGCTGAGGTAGGTTAGGGATTGGCTGCCGAAATGGCTTCCAACACACGCTGAGGTGTCATGGGCAAAACGGGCACGCGAATGCCAAGTGCATTGCACACGGCGTTGGAGATTGCCGCACCCGGCGAAATGACTGGCGGTTCGCCCAAGCCAATCACGCCGCGGTTGTATTCACTCTCCGGTTCGTAGAGTTCAACAACAATCTCGCCGACATCGCCCATCCGCGGCAGCTTGTAATCGGAAAGTTCCGCATTCACAAACGCGCCGCTGGCCTTGTCCATGATCCGCTCTTCAAACAAGGCATAAGCAATGCCCATGATGGCGGCGCCATAGATCTGGCTGCGGGCCGTCTTGCGATTGATAATCAAGCCGATGTCCTGAACGGCAACGAACTTCCGCATTTTGACGATGCCGGTCTCCGTATCGACGGCGACTTCCGCCATCTGGACTCCGGCAACACCATTGTCCGTCAGGCGCTTGCCTTCGTAATCGCGGGGATAGGTGACGCCGCCTTGGTATTCGCCTTGGGCTTCAATTGGGCCCATGCCGATTTGGTTGCAGGCGTCTTTCCAGGCGATATTGCGGTTTTGGTTGCCTTTGACTTGGATCTTTCCGCCGGTGGCTTCCAAATCGTCTGCATTCGCTTCGAGTTGAACAGCGACTTTGGCGAACAGTTCGTTCAAGGCCGCAGTAGCCGCGCGACGAGTTGATTCGCTGACGCCGCCAACTGTGGTGCTGCCGCCAGAAGGTCCGCTGGCCGGATACTCTGACGACCCAATGTTGACTTTGACCTGATTGAGTTCGAGGCCGAGTGTCTCGGCGACAACCAGACCAATCACGGTTCTGGTGCCAGTCCCCAAGTCTTGGCTGCCAAGGAAGACCTCAACGCCGCCATCGGGATAGATCTTGCAAGTGGCGCGCGAGTTGTGCGGCCCACCACCCCAAGTGTGAATGGCCATGCCAAGACCGCTGACAACGGAACCGTCTTTTGGCCCCTTGCCGTGCGGATGCCACTTGGCCTTCCAATCCATCAGCTGAGCGCCCAGCTTCATTTGCTCTTCGTAAACGGCGGCGCGTTCGCCAACTGTCGACAGGTTTCGCAGGAAGACGTCGTAGCTATCCAACCCCAAATGCCGCGCGACATCGTCATATGCGGTTTGCGTGATGGCACAACATTGCGGGTGATTGGGTGCCCGCCACGCGCGTGCTGGCGAGGAATTTGTGCGAATGCCGGTTGCAACCCTGCGACGGTTGGGCGGATCAAACACATAGGGAATAAAGTTCTGACTGACGGGTGCCCCGGACGGGCCGTTGGTTCCCCAATGCGAAGAGTCCCACACATTCACGAAGCCATCATCTTTCGCGCCAACTTTGACGTGAATGAAACCCGATGGCCGATTGCCGGCGTTCTTAAGTTCCTGGCTGCGAGTCAACATGTACTTGACCGGACGCCCGGTGTTCTTGGCTAATTGAGCGCACGTGACTCCCCAGGCATCAGCCGCGAACTTGCTACCGAAGCCACCGCCAACGTAATCGCAATGGACGGTCACATCCTGCGCGGTCAATTCGAGCGGACCAGCAATTTGCCCGGCGGTGCCAGAGACGTTTTGCGTGGACAAGTGCGACGTCAACTTATTGTCATTCCATTCGCACGTGGATCCGTGCGTCTCCAGGCACATGTGTGTGATGACGTGGATGCCATAGTCGGCCTCGAAAGTCACGGCTGCTTCGCCGAACAATCGCTCGAACTCGGCATCTTCTTCCGCGTCAGCATCTGCTTTTTGCGTATTGCTGCCAGCGGGGCGAGTGGCATCGGCTCCAGTCGCGGCGTCGAGATCCGCATCATCTACGTAGTGATCCAGAACTTCATAGTCGACCTTTATCGCGGCCAGGCCTTCGGCGCAGGCGGCTTCGGACTCGGCCGCAACAACCGCGACCAAATCGCCTTCCCAGCGGACTTCGTCACCTTCGGCCTTGAGCGGTTCCACCGCGACGACACCAGCCACGTTTTGCGCGGCGGTCAAGTCAATTGCACGAATATTTGCGTGCGCGTGCGGGCAACTCAACGCCTGGGCGATGAGCATGTTGTCCGGCGCAATGTCATAGGCGTACTTTGCAACGCCAGTGCTTTTGGCGAGCCCATCAACGCGATTGTGTTCGCCACCGAGTAATGCCGCCGAGCCCTGAGCAGGCCAGAATACTTCAGCCACGGGAACCTCCTTTGACCACTTCGAGAGCTGCTTCAATCACGTTGGCGTATGTTCCGCAACGGCAAAGGTTGCCGTTGATCCCGCTGCGAATCTGTTCTTCTGTCGCATTGGGGTTGGCATCTAAGAAAGCACGGACCGCAACGACAAAGCCCGGCGTACAAAACCCGCATTGCTGAGCATCGTTATTCACAAACGCCTGCGGAACTGCATCCGGCGATTCGCCCCCCAAGCTTTCGACTGTGCGGACTTTCTTGCCGGCACATTCAACGGCAAGAGTCGAGCCTGCACTGGCCAGACGATCATCAATCCAAACCGTACTTCCACCGCAACTGGCGTCCGATGCGACCGGCTTTGCGCCGGTGAGTTTCAGTTGATAGCGCAAAACCTCAAGCAATGTCGTGCGTGTTTCGGCACGGACTTCATGGTTCTGCCCGTTGACGTTGAGCGTCATCTGCTGAATTTCCGGCCCAATGACGGAACTCGACGATCCGGGCGATCCTTCCAAAACGCCCGCGGTTTGCGAAAGCGCGGTTGCGGCCGCCGCGGCACCGGAGCCTTTGAGGAAATCACGACGATTGAAGCCGCTGCCGCGTTTGCGCGTTTGTGAACGCAACTCCTGGCGTATGTCTTCCTTCATGCGAAGGGACCTCAATATTTGCGAGGAAATTCAAGCGGGCTGCGGTTTCGGTGGGATTGAGACATCCAACGAACGTTGCCAGCCGCGCAAACTCGTGAAACGTCGGCGATTGTATCGGTGTGGAAAGGCTTTGCAACAAATTTGCGCACGTGACGATGGCAAACTAGCCTGACTTTACGTGCTAGCATGCATACACCGATTGGGGGGTTTTTTCTGCCGGGAGAACACCCTAGGATGCTCGCGGGTTGAAATCCCAACGGGGAGGTGTTTCAGCGGCACCTATGCAGGGGAGTGACTAGCCCGAAATCGCGAACTTGGAGGATCCATGTTCGGCCGCTGTGACCTATGCGCGACGGAAGCGCAACAAATCAAGTGCTACAACCAACCGACGAATCTTCGGTTGCATTGGTTTGGCGTTGCTTCGCCAACCACTTCCCGTTGTTTTGCACATTGTGGCGCGGAGCTGCGCCCACTGCCAAATCTTGCGCTGCGACCAATCCTGTCGCGCGCCGCCATTCAAAGCCAGCTGAGCTGTACCACACGTGTTGGTCACGCTGGCTGCCAACGCGCTTTGCGCCAACTCATTTGCCACCTGCCGCGACACGCTTCGCTTGCGCGGCTTTGGCGGGTGCCTAGACATGGGCCCCTTTTCTCAATTGGGAATGCGCGCGGAGCTGCGCATTCCCTGAATGCCGATCGCGCGAACACACGCGCCGGCCAACCACGACTGGAAACCGATGGTCTTGCGAACAAGGCGATGAACCGAGGGTTCGCGCTTTCGCAATTCCATCAGCCGCTGGCGGTACGCGCCGCGGAGAGACGGATCGCACAAAGCGCTTGAGCGCATAGCTCAATCGCCCGCTGGTAAGCACTCATCCGTGCATGCGAGCGGTTTAGACAAGGAAAGTCACCTCATTCAATCACCAGGTCGATGGACGCATTCAAGCAAACACATGTCCGCGCGGTGCACGCGCGCATTCCGTGGGCCCAAAGCACAAGCGGACTGCTCACCTCGACGAAACACGCCATCGCAATGGCGTTCTCGCACAACAACGATCCTGTGCTCTTGGCCAAAGGAGGCTGCCAATGAAGTAGCGCAACACAACCTCCCAACTAGATAAAGCTTACGTGAAAGCGCGGTTGTACTCACCATCGCCAAAAAAGAGCGCGATGGTCCGAGCCCGATCGTTGTGCGCTCATTATATGCACATATGAGTTTCATATGAGTTTGTTATGAGCGCACTGTTGTTGAAAAAGATCGACAATTCCCGCCAAATTTGTGAGTAATTTGTTGCAAGCGAATTGTTGAGGTGTATAACGAGCCACGACTCACATGACTCACATCAAAGAGTTTCCTTGATTCCGGATGAATTGAGGTCCAACAGTTTTGGAGCCGGCATCGACGGAGCGAAGAGGATCACCTTGAACAAGATGCTCAACGGTGCAGGCGAGTCGATCCAAAGCGCACGTCACCCGTGAGGGTGCCGCTGGTTTTCCTAGAGCCGGCAATCGTTCGTTAGAGACGGACACCTATGATGTTTTTGAAACGGTATTTCTTCCTGGCGATAGCTGTCATGGCCGCACTTTGTGCGACAGCGAATGCCAATTTGCTGCTAAACCCCGGCGCCGAGACGGGAGCTGTTGCTCCTGAATGGGGCGTCTCAAGTCTGCCTGGCGCGCCAGCGTCAGGTGAGTCCATTTTTGACATCATTGATGCTGTTGGCGTGCATGGCCCTGTTTCGCCCGCCGCAGGCAGCTTCTTCTTCAGCCTGGCCGAGGCAAACTCAGCTCGCGCCGATTCCGCTCCGTTGAGCGGTGACGGCGACGGCATTGGGGATCGGCTGCGATTGGTTCAGGACGGCACTTTGCCCGACAGTAGCCAGTTACTGACCCTCACTGGCGTGTTCCAAACGCTTGGGCCAGACACCGCTGAAGTCATTCTGACCGTGATTAACGCGACGAATGACAACACGTTCAGCGTGTTCAACAGTGTGATGACATCTGTTGGCGCCTGGACAGCTTTTCAATTGGAAATCGACTTAAGCGCATTGCCATTTGAAGCCGCTTTGTGGCGGGTTCAGTTGCGGGGCCGCTTCAACGGCTCCACCGATTTTGGCAGTGCTGATCTGACGACAGACGTCTTTTTTGATGATCTGCAACTCATCGCCACACCCGAGGCTTCAACGCTCGCTGTTTGGGCTTGCCTTGGCATGTGTGCGGGGATTTGGGTGATTCATCGCTCCCGCAACCGGCAACTTTTGTTTGCGACGACGAGCTAACTGGTCATCGCAGGCAGTTACGGATAGCACCACGAGGATCAAAAATGAACCGAAAGAACGTGACAATTGTCACTTGTTGTCTCTTAGCAGTCTTGGCTTGGGCCGCGCCTGCGGATGCCAATCTTCTGCTCAACCCAGGCGCGGAAGATCACCCGCCGATGGTGTTCCCCGAATGGGGCCCCGGCGTTGTGCCCTCACCAATTTCATCTGGCGCTTCGCCCACTAACTTGGTGAGGTCGGTCGCCACACATGTGCTGCCTGACAGCTCTGTTGTGACCCCGCATAGCGGCCAGCGGTTCTTCAGTGTCGGCGAAGCTGATTCGGCCTCGTCCGGCGGACCAGGCTTTGGAGACCGTGTCTTCCTGCGACAGCGAGGCGACATCCCAGCTGGAGCGGATGCGTTGAAGGTGACAGGTTGGTTCCAGACAGGAACTGAAGATACCGCACGCGTCATTCTCAGCGTCATCAACTCCGCTCAGACAATGAGCTCAATGACAACTGGCCTGTCTTTTGCGACCTCAATCGGTCAGTGGACGCAATTCAGTTTTATTGTGGACCTGACGAACCTGAACTTTGTCCCGTCAATCTTCCGGCTTGAACTCCGGGGAACTTATCGAGGGGACACTGATACCACAGATCTAGCAACAAATGTCTTTTTCGATGACATCGCGCTCGTCGCCGTGCCAGAGCAATCGACATTGATGATCTGGAGTTTGATTGGATGCTGCGTGGGCTTTGTTGCCTATCGCAGATGGAAACTTCACGCACCGGCGGTTGCTTGACCTCGTGTGCAACCAAAGGTGGCGGGCGACGGCCCGCAAGTGAAGCGTCCAATACCTCGTGTTTGTAAACTATCGACTTGCTTGTAGAGGAGGTTTCGCCTAACGAAACACAGACTTTGCGCAGAACGAAAGGCTCGGGAACAACCTTCCCGAGCCTTTTCGTATGCGCCGATAGATACCAATGCCGTGCCGCAGCAAGGATACTGATGCATCCCTTGATGCCCTTGATAATGGGCATGTCCTGGAGTTTCGTCTGGCTGCTCCGCAGCCGCTGGACCGGGACCATCATGAAAGATGACAAAGCTGCCGTCGGGTCGCACAGCCACCGCTGGCATGCTCCACAGAGCAACGCCGCCATCCATTACGTTGTTGCGGTCGAATTTCGGTCGGCCGCGCTTGTCATACACTTGCCAGTTCAGATCGGCCACGCGCATGAAACGGTTGGGATTTGTCGCTTGCGACCAGGCGAAGAGGATGTCCCCTTCTCCATTCACTGCCATCACCGGCGTCCGACTGGGGTTCCCGCCGTCGCTGGCAGCGATGCGCCGCATGTCGGAGTTCGCCTTGGTGAAATAGACGTGACCCTCGGTATCCCAACCTGCAAACACACCTGAAGGCGACCACGTCAGTCCGTAAACGGAACCAGGGCAACCGGCCATGGGAAACTCATCCAGCAGTTGCGACGTAAACTTCAGGCCGTCATCGGATGTCACGACATACGTGTTCTTGTGGCCGTCTTCAACAGGCAGAGAATTGCGATAGATGAGGTAAATCTTGCCGTCACCGCCAAGAACGCCTTGCATGGAGCAACAGGCGCACGCGCCAATCGGTTCCATTTCCGTGGCAACGGGTTCCGAGAACGTTGCGCCATCATCCGTGGACTTGGCCAGCCAGATCTTGCGGTGAATCTCTTCTCGCATGACGGGCGGATCTTGCGGCGGCAGTCCATGCCAGTACACCCATACGGTACCGTCTTCGTCCGCCAAAACCGCGCCCACGCCTTCAAAAGCATACGTACCGGCGGAAAGGTCGCGCTCCTCCTCAAACGCAGTGCCGTCATCGTTCAGCCGGTGGTACAGCATGTACTTCAGGTCCGGGAACTTGGGCTGACGGTTGAGTTTGTTCTTGGAATACATCGCGTTGGGACGAATCACGACGTGCACTCGGTTGTCTTTGCCCAGCGCAATGTTGAAAGCCGCAGAACAGTTTGGCGTGGAATTGACCTTAATCGGCTCGGTGAATTCCGTTTCGCCTGGCTCCTGTCGCATGTAATACAAGTCGCCCCGAACTTCCTTGTTGGCATAAACCATGTGAATGGTGTCGGCATCATCCACCACAACCTGCGGCCGGAAGACATCGTCCGGTAGTTGGATGGTGGTCACCTGTTGAGCGAAGGCGATGGTGCCGAATGAAATAGCGCTAAGTGCGACGAATGTCGCCACCATATGCTGGCGAAGAGCTGACATGGCGATTTCCTTGTTGATTGGGCGTTGTGTGTGCGCTAATACGACGTTTTGTTTCTTCTTGCTTCCTTCGCCCCCTCTCGCGGAGAAGGACTCCGCAGGCCGGATGTTGGAGGTGGAGT
Organism: uncultured Planctomycetales bacterium; assembly: GCA_937982665.1. GTDB lineage: Bacteria > Planctomycetota > Planctomycetia > Pirellulales > S012-138 > CALJLD01. Next base: position 14,890 of record CALJLD010000164.1, on the reverse strand, counting down.
GCTCGTTGTTTTGACCACACTCTTGCGATTCACTCCGCCACGCCATCATTCGTGGCGCTTCCCCCGCCCCCAACCCTCTCCGCCGCAGGCAGGGATGGAGTGTACGTCACCGCGCAATCTTCCCGCCCGGTGCCATCGGCATAGAACGAATGCGCTTGCCGGTGGCCGCGCGGATGGCGTTGCCGATCGCCGGAGCAATGCCTACGATGGGCGTTTCGCCAGCTCCGGCCGAAGGCAAATCCGTGCGGTTGACCAGCGTGATCTCGATCGGCGGAATGTCCGCAAACCGCGGCATGCGGTACATGGAGAAGTACGGATTCTCCACTGCTCCATTCGCAAACTCCAGCGCTTCAAAAAGCGCGCCGCCGATCCCCTGCACGATGCAGCCTTCGATCTGGCTCTTCAAATGGTTGGGATTGACGACCGCCCCGCAGTCAAACGCGGCGGCAATGCGGACGAGCTTGACTTCGCCGGAATCGGGATCGACGGAAACTTCCGCGGCTGTGCCGATGTACGAACCCTTCTCCGTCCCCACGGCGATGCCATGCCCATGGTTGGTGGATGGCTGTGTCTTGCCCCAGCCAAACAACTCGGCCGTAGCTTTCAAGACTTCGCGCATCCGTTCATGCGAGAGGTTCTTCAAGCGGAATTCCAACGGGTCCATGCCGACCAGTTCCGCCAGGTCATCCATGTGGCTCTCCCTGGCGAAGTGATTGGCCGTGGCCGCCAAACCTCGATACGAACCTTGCGGCAGCGGAGAGTCAGTGCGATGCGATTGCGTCACGGCGCCAGGCACGTCATACGGCGTCGCAATCGATGAGCCGCCGGAGTTGTAGTTATGAAACTCCCAGGCGGTGATCTTTCCAGTGTTGCTGACGCCGCTTTTGATTTCGATCACGCCTGCTGGCCGGGCATACGCCCATTGGAATTCTTCCTGGCGCGTCCACAACAGCTTAACCGGCTTTCCGGCGGCAACTGCCAACCGGGCGGCTTCCGCCGCGGCCGCATTCGTGTGCTTGCCGCCATAGCCGGAACCCGTGTCGGGGACAATCACGCGAACCTTCTCCGGCGGAATGCCAAACGTCTGCGCGAGATCTCCTTGAATGCCGAAGGGGCGTTGCGTTCCCGTCCAAACCGTTAGCTTATCCGCATCGTCCCACTCGGCCACGGCCACGCGCGGTTCCAGCGGCGCATGAGCGATATACGCGATCGTGTACTTCGCGTCCAAAGTCTGGTCGGAATCAGCCAAGGCCCGGCTGATATCGAATGCCTCTTCAGCTCCGCCACGACCTGCTCCCCGCCCCGTTTGGCCTCTCCCGCGCGTTCCGCGACCGCCACCGCCAGCTTGAGCCGTCTCCTTCAAGTGATCAAACAACTCGGCGGAAGATACCTGCGGTGTCGTGTTCCACTCGGCTTTGATGGCTGCGACTGCCTGGGCGGCAAGATGCACATCTGGCGCGACAACACCAACAAAGTCGGCATCGCGAACCACGGTCACGCCCGGCATCGCTTCGGCGGCCGAAGTATCCACGGACTTCAGCGTGGCGTTCAATCCGGGCGGACGCAGCACTTTGCCGTGCAGCATGCCAGGGCGAATGATGTCGCTGGCGTATTTGTGCCGCCCGCTTACAAGGTCGGCGGCGTTCACCTTCGGGACGGAAGTTCCGGCCACCGTCCATTCGCTGGCCGGTCGCAATTCCGTGTCTCGCGTGACCGTGGCGACAAGTTGCTTGCCGGCAGTGAGTTCGCCGAAGGATACACTTGCGGTACCGTCCTTCGTGGAAACTTTGCCATCGCCGGCATGCAGCACAGCGCGGTCTTGTTGCAAATGTTCGGCGGCCAAATCCAACAGAGCCTCGCGCGCGGCCGCGGCCACACGGCGAAGTTGCAGGTTCATCCGCGGCGTGGACTGGCTGCCAAAGGTGCCGCGGTCGTACGGAACGAGATCCGTATCCGCCATGATGAACGAGATATCGGCCACAGGCGCGTGCAGTTCTTCCGCCACGGCCTGAGTCAGCGAAGTGCGGATATTCTGGCCGACTTCGGTCTTACCGGTATGGCACGTGACTTTGCCATCTTCGGCCACGCGCAGCCAGGCGGCAATCTCCTCCGGCTGTCCAGCGTTTCCGCCGCCTCGTCCGCGTCCTTGGCGTTGCGCCTCCGCGCGCGGATAGACCAGCAATACAACCAGCCCTCCGCCGACGACTTTCAGGAAGTCACGCCGCTCAACGCTGAAGGCGTACTTCGGCCGAGCTTGCAGTTCGTAGCGTTCCTCTTCAATCGGCGGCTCTTGCAAACCAACTTCCCAGTCTTGTTCTGTCAATTGTTTGTCCATGACGTGCTCCGGCGTGTTCGTGAGATGTGTGAGTGCGGTAGAACTCCGAATTTCGATCGGTACCGCTTACGGCTTGTCCGCGACGACATCTTCGATCGCCGCGACGATCCGCAGATAAGTACCGCAGCGGCAGATGTTGCCATTCATCGCCTCGACAATCTCCGCACGCGTCGGACGTTGCTTCTCTCTGAGCAAGCCCATCGCACACATCACCATGCCGGAGGTGCAGTAACCGCACTCCATCGCATCGTGATCCACAAACGCCTGTTGAACGCTGTTGAGGGTGGCGCCGTCATCCACCCATTCCACAGTCACAATTTCCTTGCCGACAACTTCGCTCACGCTGGTGATACAAGTCCGCGTGGCGACGCCATCCACCAACACAGTACACGCCCCGCATTCTCCCTCCCCGCAGCCGTAGCGTGTGCCGGTCAATTCCAATTCATCGCGCAGCACAAACAGCAGGCTGCGTGCCGCGTCCACATCCACTGAATGTGTTTGACCGTTGACGAAGAGTTCGGTAACCCGGGGCATGAGACCAACCTCCGGAAAGTGGAAAGCGCGAAATTGGCTGCGCTTGGCGGCAAAGCGTGCAGCCGGAAGACGTAGGGATCGCCGCTCATTCTAAGAGAGTGGCGCGAGAGATCACAAAGAGAATCCCTTGGGATACACAAGCACGTTGCTTTTGGAGAAACCGCTAACGAGAGCGTCCAATCATTTTGCCAACCTTTGCAAAGACGTTGGTGAAGGCCAACAGGATCAGCGCAAGAAGCGAGCCAACGAAGTCGAGACCACGCATGTTCGCGGTCAGGACGATTTGCGATTAACGATCTGAGTTGGACGTGCTTAGTAAACATTTCTCACACCAAAGAAAGTCGACCGCGCTTGCTAACAGGCACTCCCAATTGCCCATCCTTCCAGGTCCAACGTCGCAGCATTCCTCGGGAGAAAAATTGTCCAGTCAAGGCAAGATTTCCGGCCCCATTCGGTGCATTTTCCGAAATTCCGCAACACGTTTCTTAACAACGATTTAAGGGGCTCTTCATGCAAAGCGGCGAGATTGGCCGGAGAGAGCCAATCGCAGCAAGTGCTTGCAAGATAGCACTTTGCGCATTTTTTGCCGAAATGATTGACGGCCGGTCAAACACGAGTACACTTTCGCCCCTGTATTCTGTATATTGTGTTAGGTCGAGACCGAAACACAATATATAGTAAGTTGTGGCCAGTCTTCCCAAGAGCGTCGCCGGTTCCCCGGCGTTTTTCCAGGCTTCTCTCTCCCAAATTGTGGTTTAGTGCTAGCGGGTGAGAGAAACTGCCGATAAAGTGTACAGATGTACATTTCGGCTGCACTGCCAGCTCTTCTGAAGCAATGAATGCGCCCAAGCGCTGGCTGCTGTGTAACAACCTGAACGTCTTTTTCAATCGAGCAAGGAGGCCCGCTGTGGCAACATCCGTGGATGTGCGAAGTCCTGCTTCGGCCAATGGTCAATCCCAAGCGTCAGATGGCGCAAATGGTAGCGGTGTGATGGAGCATCGTTTGCAAGTTGATCGCGTTTTCTGCCCTGAAGGTGTCTCCAACCCGTTTGACACCACTGAGTGGGAACTGCGCACGGCCGTCATTCAAGATGACACCGGCTCAAAACTCTTCGAGCAAACTGACTGCGAAATCCCCAAAGCGTGGAGCCAACTGGCGACCAACGTTGTCGTCAGCAAATACTTCTATGGCGAAGTTAACACGCCTGAGCGGGAGACCAGCGTTCGGCAGCTGATTCATCGCGTCACACGTTCCATCGCGGATTGGGGCATGGCCGATGGTTATTTCGCCAGCCGCGACGATGCCGAAAACTTCTACCGCGATTTGACGTGGCTCTGCCTGCATCAGCATGGTGCGTTCAATTCGCCGGTCTGGTTCAACGTCGGGCTGTTTCAACGCTATGGCGTGAAAGGCGATCAGTGCAACTGGCACTGGAATCAGGAAACAGGCCAAGTTGAGCAACCGAAGAACCCCTACGAGTTCCCGCAAGCTTCCGCCTGTTTCATCCAGAGTGTGGATGACAACATGGAAAGCATCATGGACCTCGCCCGTAGCGAAGCCATGTTGTTCAAATTCGGTTCCGGAACGGGCACGGACTTGTCGACGATTCGCTCGCACCGGGAAAAGCTCTCCGGCGGCGGTAAGCCTTCTGGCCCGCTTTCGTTCATGCGGGTGTATGACCAAATTGCAGCGGTTGTGAAAAGTGGCGGCAAGACTCGCCGGGCTGCCAAGATGCAATCGCTCAAGGTCTGGCATCCGGATATCATGGAGTTCATCGAGTGCAAGGCCAAGGAAGAGCGCAAGGCTCGCATCCTCATCAAAAAGGGCGGCTACGAAGCCAACTTCAATGGCGAAGCCTACAGTTCGATTCTTTTCCAAAACGCCAACCTGAGCGTCCGCGTCACGGACGACTTCATGCAGGCTGTGGAAGATGACCGTTCCTGGAAAACGCGATTCGTGCGTTCCAAGACGGACGGCCCCACGTATCAGGCCAAGAACGTCCTGCACAAAATGGCCGAATGTGCCTGGTATTGTGGCGATCCCGGCGTGCAATACGACACGACGATCAACAAATGGCATACCTGCCCGAACTCCGGTCGCATCAACGCCAGCAACCCGTGCTCGGAATACATGTTCCTGGATGACACGGCTTGCAACCTGGCCAGCATCAACTTGATGAAATTCCGTGAGCCGGATGGCACGTTTGATGTCGAACGCTTTACGGCTGCTTGCCGCTTGTTCTTCATCGCGCAAGAGATTCTCGTCGATCACGCCAGCTATCCCACGGCGCAGATCGCGGAGAACAGCCATCTGTATCGCCCGTTGGGCTTGGGCTATTCCAACTTGGGCAGCCTGATCATGTCCGCCGGCGTTCCATATGATTCGGAAGCGGCTTACGGTTTGTGTGGAGCGATGACCGCGCTTCTGCACGGCGCCGCCAACCTGGCCAGCGCGGAACTCTCGCGAGCCGTCGGCCCGTTTGACGGCTATGCGAACAACCGCGAGCCGATGCTGAACGTGATGCAGATGCATCGCGATGCAGTGGAAGAGATCGACGATGCCTGCCCGGAATATTTGAAGAACGCTGCTCGCCGCGTTTGGAATGATGTTCTGGACAATGGCCGTCAGCACGGTTTCCGCAATGCTCAAGCTACGGTGCTTGCTCCAACAGGCACCATCAGCTTCTTGATGGATTGCGATACCACCGGCATTGAGCCGGATATCGCCCTGGTGAAGTACAAGTCACTGGCCGGCGGCGGCATGTTGAAGATCGTCAATCGCACCGTTCACATGGGATTGCGAACGCTGGGTTATGACGAACCCACCATTAACCGGATTGTGGAACATGTCGACGAGCAAGACACCATCGAAGGCTCGCCCGATATCAAGGACGAGCACTTGCCGGTGTTTGATTGTGCCTTCAAGCCGCGCAACGGCGAACGTTCCATCGCTTGGAAGGCTCACGTCCGCATGATGGGTGCGGCTCAGCCGTTCCTTTCGGGGGCGATTTCCAAGACGGTCAACATGCCGCGGGAATCGACAGCCGAGGACATCGCCGATGCCTACTTTGAAGGCTGGAAACTCGGCCTGAAAGCGTTGGCCATCTATCGCGATGGTTCCAAGGAAAGCCAGCCGCTTTCCACTGGGGCCGATGGCGAAGCGGCCGCCGAAGGTGAAGGGCAAGTCGGTCCGCGTCGCGAACGTTTGCCGGATACGCGGAACTCGGTGACGCACAAGTTTGATGTCGCCGGGCACGAAGGTTACCTGACCGTTGGCTTGTACGATGATGGTCGCCCCGGCGAACTTTTCATCACCATGGCCAAAGAAGGTAGCACCATCGGCGGTTTGATGGATGCCTTCGGCACGGCCATCAGCATGAGCCTGCAATACGGCGTTCCGCTGGATGTGTTGGTGAATAAGTTCTCGTTCACCCGCTTTGAACCGATGGGCCTGACTAAAAACCCGGATGTTCGTATCGCCAAGAGCCTGGTGGATTACATCTTCCGCTGGATGGGCGTGACGTTCATTCCTGGCTACCGTGAAGCGCATTCCAACGCCAATGACGTCGAAGCCCAGCCCGCCAATGAGGGAACAGACGGCAACGCGGCAGTGACGAGTGCGGATACACGCGAAAGCCAACAAGCTCAGGACGTGACAGCAAACGAGTCGCAGAGCGAGGTGGATTTCGACGCACAGATGGCGCGGAGTCATAAATTGACGGTCGACACGCTCGAAAAGTCATTCAAGGCCAACGCTGAGCGTCGCAACAAGTTGTTTGGTGCGGAAGAATCATCCTCCGAACAAGCCGCCGAAGCACCACGTCAAACCGGCGGTCCCATCAAGCGTCGCGGCGGGCGATTGAACCGCCATAATCAACAGTTCGCCAGTTTCCAGGTTGATGCGCCAACGTGCGATATGTGCGGCAACATCACCGTGCGAAACGGCAACTGTTACCTGTGCCATGTTTGTGGAAACAGCATGGGTTGTTCGTAGTCTTCGCTTCAACAACGATCCGAAATCAAAGGGTTGCTCGTCACGGAAATCAAAGGGTGAGGGATCCCCTACGAGCAACCCGCTATTTCGGTGGCCGCACCGGGCAAGCACCAGAGGGGGCTTGCCCGGTTGTTTTTGCGCGCATTCAAACGCAGTGCATTTGCGTTTCCTTTTGGATGTTTCGCAGAGTCGCAAACCGTGCGAATGAACGCGCCGCGCTTTCGGTAATGCGCGCGATCAACCTTGCGCACAAATCGTCAACTGGAATGACTGCTGCCGCTAGCCTCCCGATCTCCCTAAAGTTTTCTACATTGTGTAGTTACCCCAAGATTTAGAATGAGAAAACTCGCTGTATTTGCTTGAATCGCATGCTAGTGTTGCTATGTTCTAGACCTAACGGTGTGCGTTGGTTGTTCCGTTCTTTTTCATTGGTTCTGGGGAGCAAACTGAATGTTGCGAAAAAACATCATGTGTGCGTTGGCGGTTGTCGCTTGCGCAGCCTGGGCTTCGGAAGCCTATGGTTATGGTCATTCTCATGGCAGTAGCGGATCCCACGGTTCTTCCGGAGGTAGCTCCGGGTACAGTTCGGGACATAGCTCCGGGCACAGCTCGGGCCACAGCTCTGGCTGGGGTCGCCGTCGTCATCGTCGTTGGGGGCACAGCTCGGGATATAGCTCCGGTCATTCTTCCGGACATTCCTCGGGCCACTCATCTGGTTACAGCTCTGGCCACTCTTCCGGTCATAGCTCGGGACACAGTTCCGGTTACTCTTCAGGGCACAGCTCCGGACACTACTACACTTCCTACGGTAGCTCTGGTGGGTCCCACGGATCGTCGGGCGGCTCGTCCGGTGGTTACTACTACTCGAACCCAGGCACGCCCGTTCCGGGTCCTGGTCCTGGCCCCGGCCCTGGTAGTGACCTGCCCGTTGGCGAACCCGCCGCGACAGCTTACCTGCAAGGCAACAATGCGGCTTTGATCGCCGTGACCGTGCCCGAAGGCGCTGAAGTTTTCATCAATGACGTTGCCACCAGCAGCACTGGCACCCAACGCCGCTATATCTCTCGCGGTTTGGAAGCCGGCAAGGATTACAAGTATCGCGTTACCGCCAAGGTTTTCCGCAACGGTAAGCAGTTTGAAGACACCAAGGTTGTTGACCTGAGCGTTGGCCAGACCACCGCCATTGCCTTTGACCCCAACCTGGGCAACATTGAGCAAGTGGTTCCGGTCAGCACCACCTTGATTGTCAACATGCCAGCGGATGCCAAGCTCATCTTGGCCGGTCGTGAAACCAACAGTTCCGGTGAGCGTCGTGAATTCACAACCACCCACCTGGTTGACGGTAACGTTTGGGAAGACTACGTCATTCGCGGTGAAATCACCGTTGACGGTCAAACCCTCGTGACCACGCAGTACATTGATCTTTCCGCTGGCGAAACCACGGAAATCAACCTGCAATTTGCCGATGCCACAGTTGCGTCTCGCGACTAAGGCTTTGCCCACTTGCACGCTCCGCAACTAGCGGTGCTTGCAAAGATCGAATCAGGAATTTTTGCCCAAACATCAGGCTCGGTAGCGCCTGACGCGGGCAATCCTGGTCAAAACGCAATCCAAACCCTGTGCGAGTTAAACTCGCACGGGGTTTTTTTCTTGTTTAACGTATTTCCCCCAGAGTATTCGATATGTGAATTGATACCCGCGATTCTTCATAACTCCGGTCCTGCGCGGGTCAATCTCCCCCTAATCATCAAAAAGCCCCCAAACAACCAGCTGCAACTGGTTGCCCCTGCCGGACTCCACTAGAATCTGCCACAGGCGGATCCTGGCTTCCGGATGAGCGAACACACTTAGGAGAGGCAAGATGTTTCCAATCCGCATGACCCTGCTGATTCTACTGCTGGCAATTACCCCGCTGGCCGCGCAAGACCGAATTCCCAGCGAGCAGATCTTTCCCGCAACGACACAAGGTTGGATCTCCGTCGCGGACTTGAATCAGTTCAATGCGAAGTTGAAAGAAACACAGTTTGGCCAACTCATTGATGACCCTGCCATGCAGGAGTTCGTCGAAGACCTCAATGAGCAACTCAAAGAGAAGCGCGGCGAGTTCGGCCTGACCTGGGACGATTTGCTTTCCATTGCCGGCGGCGAGACCGCCCTGGCAATCATTCACCAAGAAGGCAAGCGGCCGGCGCACGTTGCCATGGTTGACGCAACAGGCAAATTCACCAACGTGGCCGGCGTCGTGAATCGCTTGGACCAAGAACTCACCAAGCGCGGTGCAACGGTCGCCAACGAAGACATTCAAGGTCAGTCGGTTCGTGTCTACACGAAGGAAAACAAGATCCGCCTGATCTATTTCACAATCGATAATTGGCTCATCGCCACGGACACGCGTGAATCAGTCAGCGAGATCATTCCTCGAATCAAGAACGCCACTTCGGGCAATCCCGCGGCGGACAGCCTGGCCCAAGATGCCGCTTTCATCGCTGTGCGTGATCGCTTGCAGAAAGACTTGGAAGCGTCGTCGACGGCGACGGATGCTCGCTGGTATGCCCAGCCCATCGGACTTGCCCAAGCCAATCGCACGCTGCAGGAGATTGAGCATCCGGAACAAAACCAAGGTTCCAAGCGACGTGACTTTTTGCGCATCGCAAAAGAGACTGGCTTTGCTGGCGTCAAAGGCGCCGGCGGAATCATCTCGCTCCGCACTGAGCAGTATGACATTCTCAACCGCATCGCCATCTATGCTCCGCGGCCTTGGGAGATGTCACTCAACATGATCAGCTTGCGGAACATTGCCGAACACACCGTCGGCAATTGGATCAATCAAGATGTGGCAACCCATACGTCGTTCGATCTCGATCCGGTTGCCTCGTTCGATTCCTTCAAATGGGTGTTTGACGCCCTGTTTGATGGCGAAGGCTCTTTCGTCGACGTGATGGACGGCATCGCGCAAGATCCTATCGGACCGCGGGTCAACATCCGCGATCAAATCGTGGCGCAGATGACCGGCCGCGTGACGTTGATTACGGACAATCAAGAACCCATCAACAGCAACAGCCAACGCCGATTGCTGGCCTTCCCCATCGAAGAGGGCAAAGCCGCCGGCGTCAAAGCCGCGCTGGACCGTTTGATGGAGCCTGAGCCCAACACGAGCTTGCGCACCAACTTGATCCAGGGAGTCGAGATCTGGGAACTGCGGCAGGAAGAGAGCGAAGTCACCGAGGCCAGCAGCCAGCAAGCTCAAATCATCCCTGTCGTGAGCGTTTCCGGTCCCAACGGACAAGGCAACGTTGTTGAGCCGCCCGCCATGGAGCGGTTGGAATCGGCCGCCATCTGTGTGGCCAACGGCCAAATGCTGTATGCATCGCACATCAGCTTCTTGGTGGAAGTGTTGCAGAGCGCCGATAGCCGTCGCAAACTTGCTGATGACATCGCCTTGGAAATGGTTGACCAGCAGCTTGACGCGGAGATCTCCAACCGCGGTTGGGCAGGTGTGTCGCTGAGACGCTTTGGGCGCACGGACGAAGAAGTTCGCACCTCGTATGAACTGGCCCGCGCGAACCGCTTGCACGAGAGCGAAAGCATCACCTCGCGAATCATCCGCAACCTTGCAGGCGATTCGTCAGAAGAAGGCCGCGATCAAGGTTTTGATGGCAGCAAATTGCCGGATTTCCAAATCGTTCGTCGCTTCTTGCAGCCTTCTGGGCAAATCACGCATACAGAAACCCAAGACATGGACGGCTTTGACGGCTGGTTCATCCTCAGCGCCACCTTCCGTGATCGGCGCACCGAGTCGGATGAGACTCAATCGGATGGTCAGGATGGCATGAAAGTGGACGATGCGAAGCGGTAGCCAAAGATCGCCACAATAACTCACACATCATGAACTTTCGTGTTCTCAAAGAACACGTGGTTGCATGCCAGAGATGATCAGTGAACTCGGTAGCCAGTTTGGCACGGTTCTGTCAGACCGGTTGTGCAAAGACATCCGCCTGCGCGTCGTGAGCTATACACCCGACTCGCGAACGCCACGGCATGAGCACGCCCGGTCGTACTTTGCATTCGTCATTCATGGCAACTACGTCGATTCGCGCAGCCGCTCGCTATTTGCGTGCGACGAAGGCACCGTCAAATTCCATCGCGCGGGCAATCCACACGAATGCTGCTTTGGCCCACAGCGCGTTCGGCAGTTCTTAATTGAGTTGCCACTTGAAACTCCGCTGTTTGATCACGCAAACCTGCCGAAGTCCCAAAGCCCGATTGCCGGGGCCGCGAGGGACATTGTGCGGCGGATCTACAGCGAAGCACAATCTGGCACTGCGTGCGATCTGATGTTGCAAGGGTTATTTCTGCAACTGCTCTCCGTCTATACAAGTCAAAGCGTGGCAGATCAAAGCTCGCAATGGCTTCAACGACTTCGCCAGTTGCTCATCGACGAGTGCCATCAGCCCTGGGAATTGACGGCACTGGCAGCCGAATTTCAAAAGCACCCAGTTCACATCGCGCAATCATTCCGGACGGCTTTCGGCGAGACTATCGGCGAATTTCGCCGAAGAGCGCGAATCGCACGAGGGAGGCGCCTGCTCTCGGAAACAGAAATGCCGCTCGTTCAAATCGCTGAGCAACTGGGCTTTGCTGATCAATCGCATTTCACGCGCGTTTTCCGGCAGGTTGTGGGCATCCCGCCAGGGCAATATCGCCTCCAGCGGCGGTGCTAATCTGATTCCAAACAACGCTGCGCGTTCAATACCCCAACACGGTCATGGGCTACTCTAATAGGGGTGCCTCACCATTCGTTTGAAGTTGGGCCTGCTCCACTCCTGACCAGGAATGCAGATATGCACGCGTTGCGTTTTGTTGCCATGATTTCGTTGTTCATCGCCCTCGCGACTCCCACGGCAACGCTCGCTGGCGAGGAAGCGGTCAGCTTCAAGAGTGGCGACTTGTCACTCTCCGGAACGCTCATTCTGCCAGCAGGCGAGGGACCATTTCCCGCCGTCGTGTTTGTCCACGGCTCCGGAGCAGAGACAAGAGACAACAGCAGTTACAGCGCGAGATGGCTCGCATCCATCGGGTACGCCGCGCTGATTTATGACAAACGAGGGACCGGGAAGTCAGAAGGCAGTGATGACGATTGGCGCCGTTTCAGCTTTGAGAATCTTGCCAACGATGTTGTTGCGGCAGTGGACTATCTTAAGAGCCATAAGAAGATTGACAGCGACAAGATAGGCCTGCATGCGGCTAGCCAGGGCGGTTGGGTTGCTGCATTGGCAACAAGCAAGACCAAGGCGATCCGCTTCATGGTCATCAAGTCAGCTTCCGTGTGCACCGTTGGCGAGGATCGCATTTTCGAGCGTTCGGCCAGGCTGGCTCGCGAAGGATTCTCCGCAGAAGAAATTTCGCAAGCAAAGGAAATGCAACTGGTCGAAGCAAAACGACCTGACGATACCAGGCCGGACCCATACAACGTTCTGTTTGAGAAATACAAGAACGCGCGATGGTTCTCGCGCGTCTATCCCGGTGACAGCCCCACTACTGAAGCCCTGGTTTCCTACCGCACGTGGTACGCAACAATCGTTGATTTCGATCCGGTCAAGCTCCTGAAAGAATCAGACGTGCCAGTTTGTTGGATCTTTGGTGATCCGGAACTGGATCAAAGCGGACCGGTCGAAGCGAGCATTGCCGCAGTGTCTGATCTGAAGGAGCAAGGCAAGCCGTACCTGACGCTCCAATTCGAAGAGCAAGGACACAACATCGAGGAAAGCGTCTACGAACGCGCGCTATTTGATTGGCTCAACGATGTCAACGATTACCAAGGGTATGAGTTTAAGAAACACTGGGATCAATTTGAGAAATAGGCTCGCTTCTTCGGCGATCGCAAGCAGAGCTTAATTCTGTTGCATCTGAATGGCTGAATAAGCCGTGCCTCAGTTCTCTATATGGGATTCACCAGGCTCCTTACCCAAAGCCCGCCGAAGAGTAGACCAATGCCAAATAGGACGGTCATCAAGGCAAGCGCCAGCGAGACGTTGGCAACGTTGAGTCCGCCTTCCAGCTTGTGGATGTCTTTCAATTCCCAGCCGAAGCCTGCCAGGCCCATCGCCCAAATCGGCAGATAAGCCCAAGCAACCATCGCCGGCGGCCTAATCATGTAACCGAATGCGCCCACGCTGCAGGCCAACGGCAATACAATAGCGAAGAACCAATCGAGCTTTGACTCAATCTCCTGGCTGCGACGACGCATTTCCGCGCCGCAATAGAGCAGTATGGCGATCCCGTAAAATCCCAGAATAATATTGCCCATCAGGTCAGGCTCTCCCCTTTTCAAAGCGGCTGAGTTCTCTTTGATGCGGCCGCGACGCCCAAGCGGTTCTGCAGGCATCACCCGATACTTTGGTGTTTGCTCCACTCGTTTTGCAAAATCCGATATGACAAAATCTCTACGATGGCGGTTGTTGGACAAACCCTGCTTGTTATCCTTCCGACCGTTCTCGCCGCATTTGCAAACCCATCGAATTTTCTGATGTGGCGATCGTCAAACAAAAACTAACGAAAAACCATGACCCGCACGTTTATCTTGATTCCTGGTCGCACGAGCCGGCAAGGGAGCGGTATCAGCGAAGGAAAATACACTGACGGCTACCTGGAGGAAACAAGCGTCCTTCAATTGGCGCCGGCAGACATGGAGGAATTGGGCCTGAAACCAGGCGGACGCGTGCGGGTCATTAGCGAGTTTGGGCAAGCAGAAGCATCCGTGACAGCCGCCAAGAAAGATGAACTGCCTTCGGGGTTGCTGTTCATTGGCTATGGCGACCTTTCCTGCCGATTGATGGGGAGCGATACGCATGGCTCCGGGATGCCGACAAGCAAGGGAATTGACGTTCAACTGGAAATCTTGGACCCAGGGAGTTGATTCAGTTACGCTGAGTTCATGCAACACCGTGATTCTGTTCGTTGATGATTCTCTATGCCTGACGACGTCGAGTTGCAGGCTAAGACGACAAGTAATCTCTGGAGTTAGGCCATGCACCGTTTTTTCCAAGCATGCTTTCGTCCGGTTTGTGTTCTGAGTCTTATCGTTTGCTTGGGCGCGCTGGGAGTCAGCAACGGTCAAGATAACCAGGAAACAAAATCACAAGATGCGGAACAAACCGGGCAGTTCAAGAAGATCGAATCTGAACTTCTGCCCAATGCCTATTATCTTCACCAAAGGGTGATCTCCGGCGGACTGCCCGAAGGCGAAGCGGCGTTTGCCGAACTCGCCAGGCTTGGGGTAAAGACTGTCATCAGTGTTGACGGCGCCAAGCCGGACGTGGAGACCGCAAAAAGCCAAGGTCTGCGATATGTGCATTTGCCGCATGGCTACGACGGGATTTCTGAGGAACGCGTGAAAGAGTTGGCCAAAGCGGTCCGCGACTTACCAGGCCCCGTCTATTTGCATTGTCATCACGGGAAGCATCGCAGTCCCGCGGCCGCAGCTGCAGCGTGTGTGGGTGCGGGATTCCTGGAGCCGGCGCAAGCCATTGACGTGTTGCGAACGGCCGGAACCAGCGAACACTACACTGGCTTGTATGATGCGGCGAGAAACGCCAAAAGGCTGGAAGAAGAGTTACTTGATGCGCTTGACGTTGAGTTCAAGGAAACCGTCCCCGTTGCCCCCATGGCCGAGGCGATGGTCGCAATGGAGCACACGCACGATCACCTCAAGCACATTGCCGCAGCGGGCTGGATGGTGCCCGAAGACCATCCCGACCTGGAGCCGCAACACGAGGCCTTGCTCATGCAGGAGCACTTTACGGAATTGCTGCGAACGGACGACGTCAAATCTCGCGATGAGCCATTCCGCGAGATGTTGCGGCAAAGCGAAGCGGCCGCTGCAAAACTGCAGTCCATTTTGGCCAACGAGGAGGATCACACGGCAGCCGCGCTTGAAATGGCAGCACAATCGATGGAGACAATCTCCACGCATTGCACGGCTTGCCATCGCGCATATCGCGACGTGCCAGATATGCGGCGATAGCGTT